>JAHBUR010000017.1 GCA_019637975.1 Bacteroidota bacterium
GCAGCAGCCCCGATATGGGGTCGCTTCATGAAATACGTCAATGCAGACAAAACCATCAACATGCCACTTGAGTACTTTGTACAGCCGCCAACCGTGACGAAGGATTCGGTGTGTATTGAGACAAAACAGCTTGCAACACAATTCTGTCCCGGAAAGTACGCCGAGTATTTTGTGGATAGAATGCGGCCGGACAGTTGCGCAGTTCACACACATGCGCATTGGAGGGATTTCGAGGAGAGACGGGGAACTATCAACTACTAAAACAGAAAATGCCCCTCGGGGCACTCCTGCTCACAACAAAGTCCAGCACCAAGCTACAGGTTATTCCACCCGCAAATCGCGCTCAAAGATATCGTCATCATCGGGGTCGGCTGCGCGAATCGGCTCTCGCCTCGTCTTCTCGATCAGCAACAGCGGCACCGATGCCAGCGCAAGCAAAGCAAAAAACTTGAAAAATTTCATGTTGTTTCTCCCACCATGAGAAAATTGTTGTTGTTGTTATCGCGCTGAATCAATGTAACAGGACATCAAGGGTGTTATCGTGACTCTAGACACAAGGCGTTGAGATAGTCACGACTGCCGTGTGCCTTCGGATTTATCTGACATCCGGAAATGCCTCCAAATTGTCACTTTTCCCTGCAACTCAAGCCTTTGCCGAAAACGGCACAATACACTGTGAGCGGGAAGCGTTGCGGATGTTCCTGATCGAGTCTTGCTTGTCAATACCAAGACTTCGAAAATATACAAAAGGAAGAGAGGATTGCAAACACGCGGCGAACAACTTAACCCACACTTAATACGAAGTATCCTGCTGCATCAACAAATCACGAAAGCCTGAATTGTTGCGAAATCTGGCCAGATCGAGATCAAGCACACTCGCCGTAAAGAATCTTTTGTTCATCGCCTTAACGAGATACCGTGCGGCATCGGGAGATTGATTCCGCTGCAAGGCGTGGAGGCGTGCCGAATCATAGAGAATATGAACATCCGACGGTGAAAGAGCGAGGGCATTTGCGTTGCTCGCCAATCCATCGCCAAAACGGCCAAGCCGTGTGAACACAAGTCCGCTATAGGAATGCGCAGCGGCAGAATTGGGACGCACTTTGAGCGTATCATCGATCAGTTGGAGTGCCTGAAGAAATACCTTCTCCCACTCGGTTCTGGATTTTCCGGCAAGTTGATACATACGTCCGAGATCGTAATGAGCAATGAAACTCCCCGGTGCTTCCAAGGTCCGGCTTTTGAGAATATCAATTGCGCGTTCGTGTTGGTTCGTGGCAACCAACGCAACGAGGTATTCATCAGAATATGAATTGGACTTGCGATCGGAATGAAACTCGAGTTCGCGAAGAGCATTTACCGCATCGTTGTTCATCAGATGGATTGTTGCAAGCATCAAGCGTGAAGAGTGCGTACGCGGATCCCTTTCTACCAGTGTCTGTCCAGCTTTTACCGCTTCCTCGTTTCTGCCTGTCCGAAGATATGCAAGGGCGAGCCATCGTTGTGTCTCAATATCACTTGCGGCGATTTGCGCAGCCTGTTCAAGCCGGTTGACCGCTTGCTGAAAATCCGACTTGAAGAAATCAATCACACCCCACAGGCGATACACCTCGGATGATCCTCCTCCCAAATTCACAGCCCTGTGCAGACTTTGCTGTGCCGAATCAAGATACGGGGAGATCGTCTCTTGTTGAGATGCGTGAACGAGAATGTGTGTCCACCCTAATGACGTTTCGGCATAAGGAAACGTCGGATCAAGGCTCCGGGCACGGGAGAAAGCCGAGATAATCGAATCGAGCGGCACGTTGCCGGACTCACGCAGCATCGCACGTCCAAGCAAGTAACTTTCGTACGCTTCGGCGTTTACCGACGAGGTCATGAACGCAGCCTGCATTTCCTTTGCATCGACATTCATCGCGTTGGCCATTCTCGATGCTACGTCACTGCACCACACAGGTAATTCATCATGCATGCTGCCGGATGAGTATTCCAACACGGGTTTCCTTTGTTCCGTCTGAATCAATGTCACGTCAATGTTTGTACTTCCGCCGGTTCCGGCTATACTCCATTGCACAACATAGTCAGCACCTAACAGGCGCGCAGTAGCGATATCATCGCCGCTTCGTATTGCCCGTGAGGTGTTGGAGGAATATGCTCTCACAGCGCGTAAGTGAGAGAGGTGGAGAAGGAGTTCTTCGGTAAGGCCGTCGGCGATATATGCCTCGCTATGCGATACACTGGGCGGAAGAACGAGCACCCCGACCGTCGGTGGAAAATATGCAACCCGAACTTGATTGAGAACGATAAACACAGTAGCAACGCCGAACAAGGCAACCAGCGAAATCCCGAAAAATGACAGAATGCGCAAGCTGAAGGAACGCTTCTCCTTCCTGGCTTCCTCCGACTCGGTTGAGACGGGCACTTCCGCCTCGATCTTCCTATCCCCCATGATTTGAGATTCGACGGATTCCCGTGCAACCCTCACGATGTTTAGCGGTAGGAGTTCTTCCTTATTCTTCTCTTCTTCTCTTCGGCGTTGCTCTTCGTGGAGAAGTCGTTCAGACAGGTTCTTGGCCTTTTGGATTTCATGTTGCAATGCACCAGCTTCTGCATGGTTCGGTGCCAGCGTTGCAACGCGATCGAGATCGCGAAGCGCGTGCTCGTATTCTTCACGTTCATACTTCGATCGAGCTGAAAGGAGGAGGCCTGCTATACGTTCATACTTTGCGGATTCGTCTTCTCGAGTCGGAGGGATGTTCTCCTGGCTGAAGGCAACTTCGTCCATCACCTGCAGTTCAGGATACGCGTCAAACTCTGATTCTTCAATCGTGGATACAGGGTCGGAGCAGGAGAATGTCTCTTCTGCGGCGGAGAGGCTCTGGGATAGTCTCGCTTCCTCGGCTTCAATCCTTGCAAGTTCCGCGGCTTCCGCCCGCTGCCGGATTTCCTCGAGCAGCGTTGTCCTATCCTGAATATCATTGCTTTTGTTGAAACCCATTCCCTCTACACCGGAGCGCGATTCTTCAATGATTCTCGAACATATGCCATCGTATGGATTATCGGCAAAAGCCCCGGGACTCTTCAGGTCTATCTACCCTGCGAATCGGCGAGAATAACGAGGAGGTCTTCTTCCATTGAGGTTTTGGGGGATTCCACAACCCGTCCAATTTCAACGCCGTGTTTCAGGAAAATGAAGGTAGGCACCAATCTGATGTCATATCGCTCTGTAACGCCGTCGTCGCTCGCTTTTGTGCGGTCAACGCCATAGAATTTTATGTGAGAAGGAGGAATGGTGGCAAGGTCGGCGATCTTGAGGAACCGGGCTACCTCACGCTTGCTGTCACCGCACCACGTACCGAGTACGACAACAACCTCGACTCCCTCGTGCAGCGTCTGAATCATCTGAACAAAATTCTCATCTACCTGATATGAATCGTAGTTCTCCTGAAATCTCGGATATTCGGGCTGCATGAAATCTTCGCGCACAACCCATCCTATCACCATTTTCTCCGACGCCGTTTGCGTCTTTTCCGCTTCTTTCGTCGAACAACCTGCCAGCAGCAGCACGAAGAGCATTACGGACAATCGACCCATTTGTATTCTGTGATTTATTTTCATTGGTGAATCAAGTATATTATGTGCCCATTAAAGGTACCAACTCACGTACTGAAACACAATGCAAGGAAAGGGTCACGCAATGCCTGAAGCATTGGACAGACGTTACGATGTCCAGGATAGTTCCTCTATTGATGTACATGCCCTCGAGACGTTTCCCTACGAGTATCCCGGAAAGGACATCATCGTCAATATAGACACGGATGAATTCACCGCTGTTTGTCCCTGGTCGGGACTTCCCGATTTCGCCACAATAAGGATTGAGTACATCCCCAGCAGGTCGCTGATCGAACTGCGTTCCCTGAAGTATTATCTTCTTTCCTACAGAAATGTCGGGATCTACCAGGAACACCTCGTCAACCGGATTTTGGAGGATCTTGTGCAATGCTGCCACCCAAAATGGATGAAGGTGGCAGCCGACTACAAAGTTCGGGGCGGAATTCATACGATTGCGAGCCGTGAATTTTCGGCAAAGAAGAAACGTTCGTAACGTGCATGTTCAACACGTTCCTCATAGCCCTGTATGTGTCCTGCGACCTGATTGCCAACGTCACCGCCTCAAAACCTGTCACGGTGTTGGGTTTCTCGGCACCTGCCGGAGTGTTCATCTATGCGGTGACATTCACTCTTGTTGATCTCATCAACGAACGCCTTGGGAAAAAGGGGGCGCGGCAGGTTGTGTATGCGGCGTTCGCGGCAAACATACTACTTGCAGCGTACACGTTGCTTGTCGTTCATCTCCCCTCGCCCGACTTCTATACACATCAAACGGCGTTTGCGGCAACCCTCGGATCAACGCCACGCATTGTTGTTGCGAGCCTTGTTGCATTTATTGTCAGTTCGCTCATTGACGTCGAGATTTTTGCGTGGTGGAAGGAGAAGATTGGACGGTACAAATGGGCGAGAGTAATTGTTAGCAATGCGGTTTCTACATTTGTCGATAGTCTTGTTTTTGTTGGGATAGCGTTTACCGGGGTAATGCCGCTTGTTCCCCTGATTGCGGGCCAATATGTGCTGAAGATGGGAATAACGGTGGTAAGCGTTCCGCTTATTTACCTCATCCGTCAAGAAGCAGCGAAGGCAAGAAACGACTAACGAAGGCTCGATTTCAGGAACACTGCATCCGCCAAATTCCTGTGCAACCGCCTTGAAGAATCGAGACGGGAGATGTCAACCCGAAACGTATGCAGGCCTTTCCCTTTTGATGTTCTGCTCGAGAAGATCAATTTGCCCGAGGGATCGAACGCATAGGAATATCCGCCTTCTGTATCGCTGGCATTGCATCCGACAACAAAAATCTGGTTTTCAATCGCCCGTGCTTTCAGCAATGTCTGCCACGCGTCGTCCCGCACTCTCGGCCAACGGGCCGGAACAAACAGAATCTGCAAACCTCTAAGTGCCAACGCTCGGATCAATTCCGGGAAGCGCAGGTCATAGCAGATCACTACACCGGCACGCAACCATCCGTGTCGGGTTGAGATTCGAAACGTGGATGTATCAGACCTTCCGGGTCTGAAGAATTTCCTGTCGCCCGCCGGCTTGAACAGATGAATCTTGTCGTAGCGGTGAATGACTCTGCCGCGATGGAATACGAGAGAGGTATTTGTGGGAAGTAACGTTCCTTCGCCGAGGAACAGACTGCCGGCAACAACGGTGCAGTGCGTTTGTTTCGACAGGTTCCTCAGTGAAGAAATCAGTTGGTCCGCAAAATGATGCGGAGGCGTGCCCTGCCGGAGGGCACGATATCCTCCATCCATCAATTCCGGAAAGAGAAGAACATCTACCGATGTAAGGCGTGCAGCGAAGCGGGCATCATGAAGCGCATCGGCGTCAAAACAAAGACCCGCACGCAATATGCTCATCCGATCTTACTTGCGGGCAATATTGATAGCGCGTTTTCCTTTTTGCTCATTCTTCACATCGAACTCGACCAGGTCTCCCTGTCGCAGTTGATCCCGGAAGCCGGTTTCTTTCACATTGCTTTGGTGAAAGAAAATATCCTCGCCTCCGTTAACCGTGATGAAACCAAACCCCTTTGTTGCGTTAAAAAACTTTACAGTGCCTTCCATGCGAAATCCTTCCTTGTGTACTAAAAGAAAAAAACAGAAAGCCCCAATCCCGATGGTTCGGGACCAGGGCCGCAAATTACAGATGGTAACGAAGTCAGACCTTGCTCACGTTGGATGCCTGCAATCCTTTCGGCCCCTTTTCAACATCGAACTGAACCTTATCCCCCTCGTTCAGCGTTTTGTAGCCATCGCCAACGATGGCTTTGTAATGGACGAACACATCTTCGCCCGTTTCGCGTTGAATGAAGCCGAAGCCCTTGGCTCCGTTGAACCACTTAACTGTTCCTTTTTCCATCGGAACAATCCTTTCAGAAAAGTCCTACAAGCGTACGGCTGAGCCGCCCAGATAGGGCACCAGAATAATTTGCCTCTTAATAGCCAACAGCTCTGGTAGCGGGTGTCCACACTCAACTATCACCGCTGTTACGTCCTCTGCCGAACATTCGTACGAACTTCGCTGCAGCAACGGAACCATTAAAAGTGCAATAACGGTGTACTGTTGTTTGCGCTACCAAGATAGGATTTTGAAAGCCGAATTGCAAGCCCATTTTTGCGGTTTTTCTCAAAGAAAAAGGGTGGAACGTATCGCCTCGTTCCACCCTTGTGTCTTGACGGTTCTCCCCATCCCACCAGGGGAGAGCCTCAACCACCCGGCATCTCATTCCGTGAAAAAGTCATCAACATCGTAACGAAAATCCGTGTCCAGTAGTTGCGGGTTTGATGGCGGTTGCACCGAACCTGTGACTACAGTTGTTCTTCTACTGCTCAGGAGGAAGGGTATCGCAACCAACACACCAAGGAATGCTGATATAGCTACTGCTTTCATCGCTGTCGCGCCTTGCTATTGAATGCACATGAACACTTCATCACTTAGAATGCAGCTGTACGTTAGTGCGTACCAAGCCTGCACGTCAATTTCTTCCATCAGGATCATCTCCAGAAACTCCCGTTCCCCTTTGGAGAGTTGCCCGAACCGATATGACTTTTTCATGGCGTACCCCGCTCTGCTATGTTGTGATTTCTCTGCCATCACTTTTTAGTACGAAAGGTGTGCCAGAAAAGATTCCCCCCTATTTCAACACATCTTGTTTGACTTGCGAGCACATCCATGGATAGAGGAGGTATTTTTTGCCTATTCTTGTGGACAAAGAGAGGAAAAAAGTACATTCTGGTTCTTAGCCATGACCATCACATGGACGATATTTCTTCTTTCAAATCTATGAGATTTTGCCTATTATTGTTCCCGAAGCGACAACGTTTCCTCCCCTGTTCATTACCAAAATCGAACTCGACAGATTCTTACTTATCAATTCAACGTAGGAGAACTATCCCATGATGAAAAATATTGAACAGCTTTTGGGGGCAGATGCGAAAGGCCTGCTGGAACACCAATGCAAGACGATTCCCAAAGAATCACTTCACCTGCCCGGGCCGGACTTCATCGACCGCGTATGGATTCCAAGCGACAGGAAGTCGGGTGTGTTGCGCAGTATTCAACAACTGTACAGCCACGGACGGCTGGGCGGGACAGGCTACCTCTCGATTCTTCCTGTGGATCAGGGTATTGAACATTCGGCCGGGGCTTCGTTCGCTCCAAACCCGATCTACTTCGATCCCGAGAATATTGTAAGACTTGCAATCGAGGGTGGTTGCAACGCTGTTGCCTCAACCTTCGGAGTGCTCGGTTCGGTTTCGCGCAAATACGCCCACAAGATTCCGTTCATAGCGAAGATCAATCATAACGAATTTCTTTCCTACCCGAACTCCTACGACCAGATCATGTTCGGGGATGTTGATATGGCATTCGAAATGGGCTGCGTTGCCGTAGGGGCTACCATCTACTTCGGATCTGATGAGTCGAAGCGCCAGATTCAGGAAGTCAGTGCAGCGTTCAAGTACGCCCACGAGCTCGGAATGGCGACAATCCTGTGGTGCTATCTTCGCAATCCCGCCTTTAAGACGAAGGAAAAGGACTATCACGTATCGGCCGATTTGACGGGCCAAGCGAACCATCTCGGCGTAACAATCGAAGCCGACATTATCAAACAGAAACTGCCCGAGAACACAGGCGGCTACAATGCGCTGAACACAAAAGAAAATCCTTACGGCAAAACGCACAAGAAAGTCTACAGCGATTTGAGCAGCGACCACCCGATTGATTTGACGAGGTATCAAGTTGCCAATTGTTATATGGGACGATCCGGCCTGATTAACTCCGGCGGCGCTTCGTCCGGCGAAAGCGACATCGCGGAAGCCGCAAAGACTGCCGTCATCAACAAGCGGGCGGGCGGCATGGGGCTGATTTCGGGCCGCAAGGCATTCCAGCGCCCGATGGCCGAAGGCGTGACAATCCTGAACACGATTCAGGACGTGTATCTCGCCAAAGAAATCACCATCGCATAACGGGTAGAATATTTGCGGAAAAGGCGCCTTGGTTTTCAACGAGGCGCCTCGACGGCACGCTGACTTGCATTCCTGTTCAAATTCAAGTATCCTTCTGTCACACATTCCGGCTGTACTCAATTATCACACTCCGGGGAGTTCGTATGGCAAAGCCCTCACCTGCTGCACACTCGAAATCAGCGAAACCCTCATCCCTCGACCCCCTTATTGAAAAGCTGAATTCATTCTCTGCGGATAACTATTGGGATCTCGGAAAGTTTCTTGTTGAGAAGGTGATACCCGCTGCGTTGAAAGAAGGAATTTTCGGAGAACAGATTCTCAAGCGCATGGCGGACGTTCCGGGCTTCAAGTTCCCCTATCATATGTTGAAGCAATGTCAGATGTTCTATACGTACTACCCTGACGTTGAGAAGCGCCCTCTGCCTGAAATATTCTACTTCGAGCTTGCGACAAAAGTCGACGAAAGCCGCAAGAGAAGCGAATATGAAAAGACGGCAATAAGTCACAAATGGACGATTTCCGACCTACAGAAGAAAATTCGTGAAGACGAACTTGTCCGGCGGGAAGATGAAAAGACACGCTTCGGTTTTGACTTGAAGGAACGGAACATCTGGTCGTTCGACACACCCGATCCGCGTTTCGGTAAAGCCGGCTTCAAGGGTCGTCTGCCCGGGCAGGTGATTGCCAACGCGCTGTTCTACTACACAGAACCGGGCTGGTTCGTTGTCGACCCGATGGCCGGAAGCGGCACAACAGGCGATGTTATCGGATCGGTTCCGTACTTTGCGAATCGTACGATGAAGATGTACGATATCGAGCCATCGGATGAACGCATTCAGCGGGCGAATATTTTGCAAACGGGAATTCCCGAGCAATCCGGCACAGTTGACTATGTCTTCCTCGATCCGCCGTCGGATTTCTATCCAAAGGCCGGGGATTCTGATTTTTCCGCCGGCGCCGCGAAAGCGGATACGATGATGAAGCTGAAGTCGATTGCCCGCGAAGGCGTTCGCATATTAAAATCAAAGGGCAGGCTCTCCATAGTTGTCGAACCGACAGTCGGGAATTTCGGCTTCATTGATTTTCCGTTTGAAGTCGCTTCCGTTATGAAGGAACTTGCGATGAAACCGGTGGGGAAAGTGTACCTGCCGCGGCGCGGAGACTCTGCAAAAGTGCGTGCGCACACATCAACTGAAGGGCCGAAGCCGATGAGCAGTGAGTGCCGAGAGTTGCTTACGTTTGAGAAGCCTTAAGAACAAAGAAGGATCACTATGGCCGAGCGAAAGAAACTATCCGACGAGGAAATTCAGGCTTCTGTTTCTGCTTTGACGGGTTGGAGTATTCAGAATGCAAAACTGCATAAAGAGTTCATTTTCAAGAACTTTGTTGAAGCGTTCGGCTTCATGTCACGTGTTGCGCTGATTGCGGAAGGTATGAACCATCATCCCGAATGGTTCAATGTGTACAATAAAGTTGTGATGGATTTGACGACGCACGATGCAAGCGGCATCAGCAATCTGGATTTCCAATTTGCAGGAAAAGTGGAAAGGTTGCTGCAATAACACAAAGGGGGAATTTCTTCCCCCTTACTGATTTTGAGAATCCGTGGATGTTCTCTATTTCTTCAGTGACTGAACAAGGGAGTTGAAGTCACTCTCCGCCTCTGCGATGGTCTTTGCCGGTCCTGTTAGCTTGAAGAACACGGATCCTTCCGGTCCGGCCACAATCGCGCCAAGGAGCCTGTACTTCTCGAACTTCCCGCTTGATTGCATCATCGGGCCGCCCGGCGCAAGATACGTTCCGTCGATCTGCACCAATTCCACCTTCATGCCGTTCACCTCTTTCGAGGATTGCTTCGGCTTGCCGTTCTCAAACTGATTCACCCAACGGTCGATGTTCATCTGGACGTCGCCACCTTGTCCGCTACCGAAATAAAACACCCCGCACTCGCCGCCTTCCTTATCTCCGGCCGCGGCCGGAGTAGTGTACGTTGCAACTCTCATGGGCTTCTGTGATCCCTCACTCCATCGCTCCGGAACAGTCCAACTCACACCGGCGACCGAAGTTGCGCCTGTTACGCCAATATCGGGGTGGCCGCTGGGCAGTTGCTGCTGTATTTGCAGGTCACGCGGGGCTTCGGTTTGCGGTTTCTTGTCGTTGCAGCCGGCGAGCAGAATACCTGCGGCGGCAAAAAGGATGAAGAAGCGGCTCATAATACAACCCTTTGAAGATAGTGTTGGGGAAATGTGAATACGAAGTGTAGCTATGATAGCGGATTTCGCGTTTGCAAGCAAGCATATGAAGAGAATTTCAGAAAGGCGCGTGAAGTGAAGTACATCACCCTCCTGATCATGCCTGTTGAAAGGACGGGTCGATTTTTCTACATTCGAACTGCACTCGATTTCCGACCCGCGCTAATCACCGGGTCGTGTCAACCTCTACTCTGTTTCATCACCACGCGAGAGGAACTTCCATGCAAAACTCCGGGCTGCGCAAGCGTTCACTCGTCGCTGTTGGATACGTGATCATCATTACCTGTATTTTCCTCGTCGATCTTCGTGAGCCGCTTGCCTTCGCAATCTGGCCCCTATATGTTCTTCCTTTGTTTCTTGCCCGGTTTCACCTGGGGAGAAGACTCTCCATGTTGTTCGCGCTTCTTTCCACCCTCTTCATCGCAATTGCATTTTTCGTTTCGCCGATGCAGGAATTGGCCTCCTACGATTCCGTGAACCGCGTGCTTGGTTGTGCCATTCTCTGGTTCATTGCAGGTTCCGGAGTGGGGCTGAACACGCGTGAAAAGTCGGGAGACGGAACTCTGCCTGATTCGCATGATTGGACAGTCGTTCGCATTGTTGCCGCATACTTGATCGTCGCCGGAATCTGGATTCTCGCCTCCGACCACATGCTGGGCTCGCTCGTTTCAGACCCGGAAAAGCTCATCGAATTCTCCCAGGCAAAGGGATGGATCTTTGTGCTTTTCACGGGCACGCTTCTTTACGTACTGCTGCAGCGGTACGTCTCATCCCGCAAGCGCGTCGAGAACGACCTCCGCCGAAACCAGGAACGATTGAATCAGATCACCGGTGCAACGCCATCTCTCATTCTGGAAATTGACCGGCAAGGCCGGATTCTGTTCGCAAATCGAATGCATGATGAAACCACTCCATTCCGTCACATCAACAGCCAGTTTGCCTCTTGGTTTCCCGAACGCCGGCAGCCGTTTTTCAGGAACCTGATTGAGGAGGTTTTCGCAACGGGGGCTTCGCAATCGGCTGACTTGGAAATTTTGCTTCCCAAAGCAACCGTGCAGACATACGCCGCCGCTTTCACTCCTCTCCACACGGCGGACGGCATTTCAAGCGTTCTCGTGACGGCAACCGATATCACACGTAGAAAGCAGGCCGAAGATGCATTGAAGGAAAGCGAGGAACGCTACAGGTCGCTGTTTGCCAACAGTCTCGATGCTGTGCTCCTGTCATCCCCCGATGGCCGCATTCACGCGGCAAACGCCGCCGCATGCGCCATGTTCGGATATACGGAAGATGAACTCCAGCATGTGGGAAGGCAGGGCATTCTCGATGAATCAGACGTTCTTGTAATCGACGCATTACACCAACGCAATACCACGGGCAAATTCAAGGGTGAACTGACATTCACGGCGAAGGACGGAAGGCGCATCCCCTGTGAAGTCTCCTCCACCATATTCCCGGCAGCGAAAGGTGAAGATCGTACCAGCTGGATTATCAGGGATATCGTTGAACGCCGACGGCTGGAGGATGCCGTACGGCAAAGCGAAGAACGACTGCGCCTCGCACTTTCAGCTGCAAACCAGGGCTTGTTTGATTTGAATATCGTAACGGGTGATGCCATCGTCAATGAGAATTACGCCTCAATGCTCGGCTACGATCTTAGTGAATTTCATGAGACAAATGCAAGCTGGATCAGCAGGCTTCATCCCGACGATTTCGAACGCGTGACGGCAACCTACAAGGCGTACGTTGCAGGCGAAATACCGGAGTACAGTGTTGATTTCCGCCAGCGGACGAAGACCGGTAAATGGAAGTGGATTCTTTCCGTCGGGAGAATTGTCGAATATGACGTTGAAGGCAGGCCGTTGCGCATGCTCGGCACGCATGTGGACATCACGGACCGGAAAGCCAACGAAGAAAACCTTCTCAAGCTGAATCGCCTCTACTCCTTCATCAGTCAGGTCAACCAAGCCATTGTCAAGGCACCGACACGGCAGAAGGTGTTTGAAGATGTATGCAGAATTGCAGTTCAGTTCGGCAAGTTCCGAATGGCATGGCTCGGAGCCGTCGATGAACAGAACAATGTTGTTCCTGTAGCGCACGACGGCGCGGAGGATGGTTATCTTGCTGCTATCAAGAAGGTCACCGTCGACGAGACCCCCGAGGGAAGAGGACCCACGGGCAGGGCACTCAGGCTGGGAAAGCCCCAATTCTCCAACGATATTGCCGCTGATCCTCTCATGTCACCCTGGCGTGATGAGGCTTTGCGTCGTGGATATCGTTCGTCGATCGCATTGCCGCTTCATGTAAACGATCAGCTTATCGGATCTCTGAATTTGTATGCCGGAGAAACGAATTTCTTCACACCTGACGAAATCAGTTTGCTTGAAACCGTCGCGAACGACATCTCTACTGCAATCGAAAAGTTGCAACAAGAGGAAGTCCGCAAACAAACAGAGGAACAAATCCTGTTTCAGGCACGCTTGCTTAACACTGTCGGGCAAGCAGTTATTGCAACGACTTTGGACGGGACAATCACCTACTGGAACAAGGCTGCCGAACTACTTTACGGCTGGCCTGCTGCGGAAGCTACAGGGCGAAATATTCTGCAGACTATAATACCGGAATCATCCGGACATAATGCTGAAGATATTCTGAACGCGTTGGCGCAAGGAGCCACCTGGTCGGGCGAGTTTCTTGTCAGACGCCGCGATGGAACTACCTTTCCCGCAATGGTCAGCGACTCTCCTATCTATGATCAAAGCGGAAACCTTGTCGGTGTCATCGGCATCTCGACGGATATTACGGAACGGAAGCAAGTCATCGAGGATTTGCGAAAATCACATGAACGGTTCCAGATCCTCTCGAACGCCACAAACGATGCGATTTGGGATTGGGATATTCAAGCAGACAGAATATGGTGGAATGAAGCCTTCTACAAATTGTACAGCTACGAGCGTGATGCAATCTCCAACATCGCAAGCTGGGAACGTGCCGTACATCCGGACGATCGTGAACGCGTGACGGCGACATTCAGAGCGGCGCTGGAATATCGGGTCGACACGTGGTCGGAGGAGTACCGCTTTCTTCACGCAGACGGAACCTACGGATATGTTGTTGATCGCGGATTTCTCGTTCGAAACGACGAAGGCAAGCCCGTCCGCATGATTGGTTCAATGCTGGATATCACATCACTGAAACTGGCCGAGTTGGATCAACGGTTCCTCGCGGAAGAACGGAGCCGGCTCGTCAAACAGCTTCAGCTTCAATTCGACAGGATGCCGATCGGGTACGTACTCCTGAATGAACAACTTAGGATTACCGAATGGAATCCGAGTTGCGAGCGCATCTTCGGATATTCCCGGGAGGAGGTTATCGGCAAGCACCCGTATGATCTTGTTGTCCCCCCTTCGGCAAGGAATTTTGTCCAAAACTTTGTCGAGGAGTTGAAGCAATCCAATCAGACTCTGAGCGCAATCAACGAAAACATGACAAAAGACGGCAGAACAATCCTGTGCGAGTGGTTTGACACGCCGCTGAAAGACGATCATGGCAACTACATCGGCCTCATGGCAATGGTGCAAGATGTGACGGAGAGAAAGAAAGCCGAAGTGGAACTGATCCGTTCCAATGAGCAGTTGCGCCAACTGTCCAGGCATCTCCGGTCCGTACGCGAAGAGGAACAGAAAAGGATCTCCCTTGAAATCCATGATGAACTTGGCCAACAACTGACGGCACTGAAATTCGAGGCGGCAATGATCGAGAAGGCCGCTCTCCGCATCGACAAGCAAATTAACAGCGGGCCTATTCTGGACCACGTGCACGGACTGGAGAGCATCATCGACACAGCCATTTCGACAGTCAGGCGGATTGCAACCGAACTGCGGCCCGGCGTGCTTGACAGACTTGGCCCTATGGAGGCGCTTGAGTGGCAAGCTCAGGAATTTCAGAAGCGAACAGGGATTGTGTGCACATTCCATTCAGATGCCTCCCCCGACAATGTTGACGAGGACACTGCCACAACACTGTTCCGGGTGTTCCAGGAAACGCTTACCAATGTTGCACGCCATGCAGAAGCGTCGAACGTGCGGTCGCTGCTCACCGAGCGTGATGGTTTTCTGGAGCTTCAGGTTATCGACAACGGACGCGGAATCAGTGCCGAAGAAATTGCCAACACAACTTCCCTTGGCCTTCTTGGAATATCGGAACGGGCACGCATGGCGGGCGGAACCGCATCCATACACGGTACTGCGGGTCAAGGAACCACGGTAATCCTACGGTTGCCTCTTGTCGGATCTCCTCATCATCATAAGACACGCGCATGATTCGCATACTTGTAGCCGACGACCACGCCATGGTGCGTGAAGGACTCAAAAAGACGCTTGGCGACGAACCCGACATGCGTGTTGTTGGAGAGGCGAAAGACGCACGCGAAGTTCTCTCGCTTGCCCGTGACGTTCCCGCCGATGTTCTTGTTCTTGATATTTCCATGCCGGGCGAAAGCGGACTCTCGATCTTGCACGAACTCTCAAAAACTGCAAAACACCTGCGCGTTCTCATTCTCAGTATGCACCCCGAGGAACGATTCGCCGTCCGCGCATTGAAGGAGGGCGCATCCGGGTATCTGACGAAAGAATCTGCCCCTCACGAGCTTGCAATGGCAATCAGAAAAATTGCCTCAGGCCGGAAATATATCAGCACAGGAATGGCGGAAAAGCTGGCCGACGGATTGCAGAGCGGTAACACTGCGTTACCACACGAACTTCTGTCAGAACGCGAATATGAGGTGTTTTTGCAGCTTGCTTCAGGCAGGTCCGTAGGCGATGTTGCAAAAGTCCTTTCATTGAGCATTCCTACCATCAGTACACATCGCAGACGTATTCTGGAGAAGATGCACCTCCGCACGAATGCCGAGATTATTCAGTACGCGTATGCCAACAAATTGATTCATTAACGGAAGGCACGCCTTGACTCGCCATTAAACCGGTGTTTGTTCACACCGCTTCGGGCAAGTCCATCCTGCCAAATCGTCATCAGCGATATTGCTGTCAGCGGTATGATGATTTGTAAATCATACTCCTGACTACGCCTGCCGCCTCTCCCGGTCACTATCTTTCCGGTACACCTTTCTGACATGTGGCAGAAAGTCAAAGTCGTAACGGGGGAAACGCGATGTCAATAACAATTCTGAATACTCATGCTGCGCCGCAGGGCGAGGCAAGACGTTCTGTGTCCCTCGACATCATGAGCAAGGATCGGCTCGAGCGTATCCTGCAATACATGCATGATATTGTCGGCGAAGCGGACCTTGCCGGAATGTTCTTATACGCAAGTCCGTCATACAAAACCGTGCTGGGATACGAGCCGGAGGAACTTCTTGGCCGTTCGATCTTCGAGTTTGTCCACGGTGATGATGTGTGTGCTGTTCTGATTACGTTTGACAACGCCATCAAGACCAAATCCTCCGGGAGAGTGCAGTTCCGTTGCCGCAAAGCCGACGGCGAGTACATCTGGATGGAAGCCACCGGCAATGCAATCGTGAATGACGGTGAGGTCACAGGGGCGGTATTCAGTGCCCGCGACATTACGGAGCGTGTTGTTGCAGAGAAGAGTGTAGCCCACAATCATGCCCTGCTCCATGCCATCCTTGAGAGCAGCGATTCGGCAGTGTTTTCGGTCGACGGCAACCATTGTTACACCTCCTTCAACAAGGTTCACGCAACGTTCATGCGCGAGCTGTATGGCGTAGATATCCGCCCCGGCACGAGCATATTTGATTTTATGCCGGATGATTCTCTCACGTCCCAATTTAAAAAGCATCTGGAAAGAGCGTTGCGAGGGGAGTGTTCTTCGATTGACCTGCTGCATCGAAAAGAGGGCAGGTACTTTCAATGCACGTTCACGCCCATCCGAATGACTGCGGGAGATGTCTCAGGAGCCGCCATATTCGCGCGGGATATTACGCAACAACAACAGAATCTACGAGAGACCCTTGAACAAAAGCAGTTTCTGGAGGCGCTACTCGACGTCATTCCTCTTCCGGTATTTTATAAGAATCTCGAAGGCACATACCTCGGTGTCAACAGGGCATTCCAACAAATGGCGGGGAAAACCCGCGAACAACTTCTTGTAAGTACCGTTACCGATTTTACGACAGAGGATGAAAGCAAGATTCATCTTCAAGAAGATCAAGAAGTACACACGAATCGCCAACTCAGCGTCTATCATATCCCTTTTAAGGATAATGCAGGCAAAGTGCATCAACTGATCGTGCACAAGGCGCCCTATTTCGACATCAGCGGAAATCTCGCAGGGGTCGTCGGCGTCTCGATGGACGTAACAGAACTGAAAAGTACCTACGACAAGTTGAACGCCGTCGTGTCGCAAAAGGATCTTCTTCTGAAGGAAACCACGCGACAGCGTGCTTACTTCCAGCAACTGTTCGAGGCATCTCCCGACGCTATTGCAATTGTGGGACGGGAGGGTTTCCTGGTCGATATCAACCGGGCATTCACGGATATGTTTCACTACCGTCCCGATGAGGTTCGCGGCAGAAGACTTGAAGACTTGGTGGTTCCTCCCGGACTTCCTAAAGACTCCATCAAGCAGGCGGCGCTGAAAGGCGAGGTGGTTCGCAGCGAAACGCAGCGGATGCGAAAAGACGGCTCGAAGTTCACTGCATCTGTAGTTGTCTCGCCCATTCTGTTAAATGAGAGCACTGTCGGCCTTTATGCGGTGTACAGAGATATCTCTGCACGGAAAGCTGCCGAGGCCCGGCTTCAGCAACTCTCCGTCGCGGTGGAGCAAAGTCCCGCCTCTATTGTCATTACAGACACATCCGGTGCAATACAGTATGTGAACAAGAAGTTCACTGATGTAACCGGCTACACACTTGAGGAAGTTGTTGGCAAAAATCCCCGCATACTCAAATCGGGTGAAACTGGTGCTGAGGTATACCGGAAGTTGTGGGAAACCATCACGGCGGGGGGTGAATGGATCGGTGAGCTTCATAACAAAACCAAGTTCGGTGAGTTGTACTGGGAGATGGCTCATATTAGCGGCATCAAAAACGAGAACGGCGTTGTGACAAGCTTTCTTGCAGTCAAGGAAGATATCACCAGGCAGAAGCATGTCGAACAACTCCGCGTTCACCTTGAAAGCGAACTCCGCTCGCGCAACGTGGAGTTGGAGAAAACACTTGCCGAAATGAAGCGAATTCAGGAAGGCCTCATCCAATCGGAGAAGATGGCATCCATTGGCTTGTTGACCGCGGGCATCGCGCACGAGATTAATAACCCGCTTGCATTTGTTTCGAGCAACCTGAATCGTTTCAAAGAATATTTCGAGGATGTCATCACCCTGTTGGATGCGTGGCGGGAACTCGGCAAAATCCTCCCCGCCGACGGGACTGCCGCACAGCCTCTTGCCGAATTGCGTTCGAAGGAAGAACAGATCGATCTCGCATTCGTAAAAGAAGATTTCGGCACATTGATGCAGCACTCGCGTGTGGGCGCCGATCGGATCAAGTCAATTGTCGAGCAACTTCGCGGTTTCTCGCACATGAGCGATGCCGTTGACAGTGCCGCCGATATCAACAAGGCGCTTGAAGATTCCGTGACGTTGTCATGGAACGAAATCAAATACAAGGCAACAGTGAATAGGGAATACGGGGAAATTCCGCCGGTGTCGTGCAACCTTGGCGAGTTGAAGCAGGTATTTGTAAATCTACTCGTCAACGCAGCGCATGCTGTTGAGCCGATGGGGTTGATCACGCTGCGAACGTCGGTGTGTGATGATTATGCGGTGGTTGAAATTACCGACACAGGATGCGGCATACCGGCGGAGAATCTCCCTAAAATTTTCGACCCCTTCTTTACGACTAAACCGGTCGGGAAGGGAACGGGGTTAGGCCTGTGGATTTCAGCCACCATCATACAAAAACACGCCGGAACGATATCCGTGAAGAGCACGGTCGGGACCGGATCTACATTTGCCATCCGTCTGCCGTATCGGGAGAAGGGAAAAGGAGAGATAGCGGAATGAGTGAAGCGCTGACAGCCGGAACTTCCGGATGCACGCCACCGTCGGTGGTAGTGATTGATGATGAACCGGCTATTCTTGCAGCCGTAACAAGTTTGCTGCGCCGCCAGAAGCTTGCGGTTCGAACGTTTGATTCCGCGGCTGAAGCGCTTAACTATCTCAACCTGAACCCGACGAACATTATCATGTCGGATATGCGAATGCCCGACATGACCGGAAGCGACTTGTTGACAAAGGCGGCAACCATCAACCCTGACAGCATTCGTATTGCGATGACCGGATACGAAGACAAGGATGTCATTTTCGATGCCATCAACAACGGCATTGCCCAGTACTATATTTTCAAACCATGGGACGACGACGCGCTTCGCGAAACCATTACCGACGCAATTCGCGTACAAAACGAACTCGTCAGCCTTCGGCTTAAAGAGGGATTGAAGTCGCTTACCGCGCTTCCGTCACCTACAAAGTTCCAGACCGGGTTGTGGGAAGTGCTGTCAAACCCGGATTCAACTGCGCATGACCTTGCACAACAGATTGAAGGGAGCCCGGCTCTCGTCGCACGATTACTGCGTTCGGCTAACTCGGTGTATTTCGGGTCCCGACACAAGATCAGTTCAGTGCTTGATGCAATTCGGATCATCGGGACAGCCAACGTCGCGGCAATGGCACTCGCCGTGGAGTCGTTCGGTTCGATCTGTCAATGCTCCAAAATCGAACTGACTGCAGAGATTGATCACATTTGGGATCAGGCATTGCGCCGCGCCGGGCTTGCCAAAACCATCGCGGCCTCATGGAATGGGTTCGAGCAATCGCATGCCATCAATATCGCTGCACTCCTTCAGGAGATAGGCATGGTTGTTCAACTCTGCACAAAGCCGGAGAAGTATGCCCGTTACCGCGCTTCGATAGCCGACGGTACTGCGCCCCGGCATGTTGTCGAGCGTGAGATCTTCGGCGTAACACATGACGTTGTTGGCGAGGCTGTTCTCGAGTTCTGGAACTTCCCGAAATTCATCAGCTCTGCCGTTGGCCGTCATCACGGGAATGTACAGGGCGATAGTGTGGCAACAATTCTGCAAATAGCAAATGTTCTCGACAACGAATACGACGCGTCCCCCTACGATCCGTCCCTCAACGGTCTGATCGATAAATGGAGAACACGAATCTACAACTAAACACATGGCGCGAAACGTATGACCGAATCAACAACAACATCATTCACCCCCAATCGCAAAGTACTGTATGTGGATGACGAGGCCCACCTGCTCTCGTCGTTTGCCTCGCTTCTTAAAAAGAAACGGGTCGAGACTCTCGTGCTGCAGGATTCGCAGAAGATCGAGAGCGTTCTCTTTGAACACGGGCCGTTCGCAGCCGTGTTTTCAGACCAACGCATGCCCGTTGTGGATGGGGTTGCGGTGTTGGAAAAAGTGGCAAGATTTCACCCCGATACAATCCGTATTCTCGTAACAGGGTATGCGGACTATGCTGACACCATCCGCGCAATCAACGTGGGTGGCATCAGTCATTTCATCGCAAAGCCGTGGAAGGATGATGAACTGCGCAAATTGGTCGGCGATACGATTAGCAGATTCAATCTTGCAAAAGAAAATGCATTCCTTCTCGATGAGATCAAAAGAGCCAACGCAGACCTTCAGGAATTGCTGGACGGCACGGTAACCGGCACGGTTCAAATCCTCCGCGATATGCTCACGTACGGGCATCCGTCGGCTTCGTCGCAAGTCGAACGTATACGCAAACTCGGCCTGGCGTTTCTGGAGATGAGTCCGGACATTTCTGCACTGGAACAATGGGAAATACGGCAAGCCCTCAACCTCTTTAATTTCGGCCTCGCGTTGCTTCCGCCGTCTCCCGCAAAAAGGGAAACAACGCCGTTAACTCCCGAAGCGCGAAACCACACAACGGTTGCCGCCGAACTTCTCAAAGACATTCCGCGCTTTGAAGGCGTTGCCCGCATTGTTCTTTTGCAACACAAGAATTTCGATGGCACCGGGTCTCCTGCCAACGTTGCTGTTGCCGGAAAAACCATTCCCCTCGGATCCCGTTTGCTTCGTATTCTGCTTGATCTGGATGTTGCCCTGATTGCACGCAAGAACGGACGCTCAGCACTGGAAACCATGAGCCATCTGCCTTCCAAGTACGATACTGATATCATTGCGCGCATGTTGGGTGTCGCACCTTCATACCAGGATTCCGAGTTGCCGCAAGAAACGACATGTAATGTTCACGAATTTCGCCCCGGCATGGTTGTCTTGGAGGATATTGTCACGCAAAGCGGAAAACTTCTCCTCAAGTCGGGATTCAGTTTAACGGAAACAAGCCTGAAAATACTCCTGCAATGGCACAACGGCGACCCCGTTTCAGGAGAATTCCGGGTACGGCTGAGCGCGTAGTGCCTTCTGAAATTTGTTCGACATCACTATTCTGAATCGGCGCGGGATTTCGGCTTGCAATCCCTCATGAAAGCGCGTATCTTGAAACAGAGGTAACGCTCTCTCTTTCCTTTCGTTCTTTACATTCCCAACGCATCACGACTCCCGTTTCGTTTTTTCGCATTGCGCCGGTATGGCGTCGGAGTGTCTTCTTGCGTCCGAACATGAAGAATATCCGGAAGGAGATGATCACAACATGGTCACATTCAACAAGCCAAATCTATGAAGAAGTCCACGAAAGCAATTCACGCAGGATTACCGCACAAATCCCGCTATGGTGAAGTGTCGGTGCCGATCTATCAGAGTTCAACATTCTCCTTTCCATCCGCTGAAGATGGGGCCGCACGCTTTTCCGGAAACCAGTCCGGCTACATCTATACGCGCATGGGAAATCCGACGATCAACGCCCTTGAGGAGAACGTTGCTGTACTTGAAAATGGCTACAAGGGAATGGCAACCGCGACGGGAATGGCGGCAATCAGCACGGTGTTTCTTGCCCTTCTTGAGAAGGGATCACACATTATCAGCAGTGATTGCGTGTACGGCCCGACGCGAGTGATTCTTGAGACCGCGTTTGCAAAATTCGGCGTCGAATCCACATTTGTCGATTCATCAGATTTGACGCAGGTCGAGAAGGCAATCCGCCCCAATACGCGCATTGTGTTCATCGAAACGCCGGCGAACCCGACGATGAAAATTTCCGATCTTGCCGGAGCAGCACGTATCGCCCACAAGAACGGATGCGTACTTGTCGTTGACAACACCTTTGCCAGTCCGTACCTTCAACGCCCGTTTGAGCACGGAGCTGACGTTATCGTTCACAGCCTGACGAAGTTCATCAACGGCCACAGCGATGTTGTCGGCGGGATGATCGTCACGAGAGATGAATCAACGTACAAGCAGATAAAGCCGGTGTTGAACCAGTTCGGCGGAACGATGGATCCTCATCAGGCGTGGTTGGTGTTACGCGGTGTCCGGACGTTGCATCTGCGTGTTGAACGTGCACAGGAAAACGCAATGGCACTTGCACGCTTCCTCGAAATTCATCCCATGGTGGATTGGATTCTCTATCCCGGTCTGCCGAATCATCCCCAGCACGACATCGCGGCAAAACAGATGGACGGATTCGGCAGCATGATCGCCATTGGGGTGAAGGGTGGATTGGATGGTGGAAGGATTGTAATGAACAGCGTGCGACTATTCACTCTTGCCGTTTCACTCGGCGGCGTCGAATCTCTGATTGAGCATCCGGCATCAATGACGCATGCATCTGTATCCAAAGCGGAGCGGGAACTTGCAGGCATCTCCGACGAATTGGTGCGCATCTCCGTCGGATGTGAGGATGTGGGGGATTTGCAGGAAGATTTGGATACTGCTCTGAATGCCATCTCCGGAATGCTCAATCCGTTCCCGCTGGAAAGAGCAGACGAGAGACATCCGTTATTGGAGGAAGATAGGTAGAGGGTCGGCAGCGTGCCGAGAAATGCTTTTCGCCCCACAGCAGTCATTTGACGCACGAGAGAGCCTCATGAGCTCTCTCGTGTTTTTTGTACGACAACGTATTTCATACCACCTCAGAAAGCGCTGACAAATCCAGCGCTTATCTTGTTTGCTTTCGCCACAAAATCATACGTATACTCGCCGACAAGACGGATGTTGCGTGCAGGCAGGAAGCTGAAATGACCGGTTGCAGAATGGTACTTGTACGTTCCGGGGAGTATCTCCATCCAGTTATACAACGCAGCGGCATACCAGCGACTCTTGTCCCCGTCAGGTGAGTATATCATTTCACCAAATGCGCCGCGGGTTTTCGTTTTTCGTCCCGAGTTCATGAACGCGGGATCCGTGTCCTGACGTTCCACGTACTGCACATTCAACTCGAGTTGTTCTGTCGCAAGTGTCACGTCGGGACCGACCATCCAAAGAGAATTCACTTCGCCGAATCGTTCTTCCTTCCCAACATAGCCGAATCCGCCAATCCGGACATGCTCTGATACATCTTGCGACACACGGAGGAAGAAATTCTTATACTTGTCCGAATCAAAGCTGTACGGCGCATCCATTCGGCCAATGCCGCTGCCGTTCAATATCTCCAGCGTAATATCGGTTTTCGTGGGGAATCCGTATGTGAACATAATCCCTCGATCATAGGCAAGATTCACCCGCGAAAAGCCGGGCGCTGTTTTGTAGATCTGGTAGTCATCAAGTGTCAGGCGAAGCTCGCGCTTGAACAGCGGATCGGAAACTTGGAACTGTCCGAGATAGATATCCAGTTCGCTGCCGAAAAGGTTGTTGAACATGATGAACGCGTCTTCAATGCCGGCAACTTCTCCCCGCTCTGAAAAGAAGAAGTAGAAGTAGTAAGAAATATCCTTTGCAATGATCCCTCCTGAAAGAATCTTAAGCAGATACGGTGCCTGAAAGTCGAACCGGCGCGCGGTTTGAGGTTGCCAACGCATGTAGCCCTCAAGACGAAGAGCAAACGGAAGCTCTCGCATCAGCAGAAGTTCATCATCACCTGTATCGCGGAAGAATCGCGGCGATTCCTTGTCTGCAAGCTGGAATCCGTTTCCCGCAAACTCGTCGCCGTATGGTTTCAGCTTGGGAAACGGTGCGTGACATGTAGTGCAGCTCATATCGTATTTGCGGGCAAACGCAGGAATGGCGAAGCTCTGACCAACAAACAGTAGAATGCTGAGAAGAACGATCACATTTCTAAACGTGTTCATAATTGTGCCTTTGATTGGAAGAATGAAGCGCAGAAAACGGTGTTACTCTCGTGTGCCGGACTCCACTCATGGCAGAACGGTCACGGTTGTTGTGTGTGAGTTCACTTCTATGATTTCGGCTTCCTCAAGAGGAACACCTAAGAACTCGGCAATAGGTAACGGCAATTTCTGGTAGTTTAGCGTTGCTTTCACCGCCATAGAACCGGGCGGCGCTTTTGCCGGCAACGTCCATGTATATGTTTCCAATTTGGTTTCCCGCGGCCCGAATCGATAATCGGTTCCGAGAGATGCGGTGTTCCACTGCATGATGGTCATTCGCCCCTGCGGGTCAAAGTACGGCAGACGGAAAATCCGATCTCCGACCGGAACGCCATCACGTTGGATGCCTTTGAAGTCGGGGATGTCGAGCGGAATTCCGAAATCCTGATACGCGAGCGTATTCGCCGCAATCATATACTCTTCCCCCTCAAATCCCTTTTTGTCAACGGGGAGATGGTAAACATTGCCCTTTGCATCTGTTGCTTCAACATGCAACCAGACCAGCCTTTCTTCTGCCGAGCCGGTCGGGAATTTATGACCTGTTTTTTGGTTGAACAACGCAACGGTGAATCTGATACGCTCACCCGGTTCTAACTCACGAATGTCGGGGTGGATGCGTACTTCAATCGTTCCGCGAACTTTGCCGGGGTCATGCGCACCGTGAAAGAGATGCTGCCGCGCATCGGCGACTTGCGGCGCCAGTTGAGCAACCTGTCCTTGCGCCTTTGTCATGTGGCAATCCTGGCATCGCACGCCTTCCTTTGCGTACGGGCCTTCCTTCCACTCAAGATGTGTGGATTTCACCCAAACGCCATACGGATCCTTTTCGTTGTGGCATGTTCCGCAGAATTCCGCCGTCTGGATGAACTCTGATGGTTGTGTCTTATGTGCCGGTGAAACGACTCCCTCGCGCGGACCGTACTTTGTCTTCCCCGGCTCCGAGATGTAGTTGAAGTTGTACGGAACATCTCCCTTGAAACCGGTAATCGTGTGGCACACATCGCATGATACTGATTCGTTAGCTCTGCTGTTGAACTCCGGTTTCGGCGGAGGAACATCATTCGCAAGAAATGCCATCGGCGAATGACAACCGTTGCAGCCGGCTTTGACTTCGGCAACTTTGGGATCCTTTTCCGCATGCGGCACAGCCAACTTGAAATACTCGATCTCATCCCAATGATGCGTGTAGGCTTGCGACATCATGGCCTGAGTCCACTGCTGGTAGAAATCCACGTGGCATGATTTGCCGCAGGAAGCTGGCTTCTCAAATTCGTCATACGATCTGCTTCCAAGCGCTTCGTCCCCTGCTTTCTTCTCTTGAGCGTTGAGTGACATCAGCAGGATGATACTGGAGACCATCAGTGTGAAGGTTGTCTTCATGGGGAACCTCAGTCGTCGTGGCAATAATAATGGAAAGATTCATGTAGAGTATTCGGGGATGTGCAAAGAATGCACGTCGCAAAGTAAGTGCCACCACAAAATGCTGTAGAATCTGGTAATTCGGGAACTTTCGTTTAGGGGCGGAAGAGAACTTCGCAGATTTAGGAATGAAGCAGGAGCGGTAGGATTACGTTCTCTTCAGTAGATATACAAACAGCGGCGCCCCGATTGCGGCAGTAACGGCGCCTACGGGTATTTCGGTCGGGGCAAGGAGTGTTCGCGAGATGAGATCCGCAACAATCATGAAACTCCCGCCGAGCAGGATCGATGCGGGCATCAGCAAACGGTGGTCGGGGCCGAACATCATCCGGCACATATGCGGAATAATCAGCCCGACAAATCCAATCACGCCGCTCACGGAAACAACCACTCCCGTAATCAACGACGCGAGAATGTATGACAGACGCTTGATATGACGAACATCAACACCGAGCTGCATCGCAGTCTCGTCGCCTGTGGCAATGAGATTGTACTTCCTTGATTGCATCAGGAGAAAGGCGGAGGCAACAAGCACAAGCGGCGCCACAATCGTAAGTGATTCCATGTTTGCGTTGCTCAGGTTGCCCATCAGCCACAAGAATGAGTTGCGCAACTCCTGATTGAACAGGGCGATAATGAGGAGAACAGCGGCGTTGAAGAACGCGCCGATCATAACTCCCGCAAGAAGAAGTGTGTTGGTGTCAAGCTGGCCTCTCCGATGAGCAATAGTGTACACCAGCAACATCACAAGGGCCGATCCGAGAAACGACGCTAACGGAGTCGTCACTGCGCTGAACCCCAAACCTAACCCGATGGCAAGGATGGCTCCAACCGTTCCTCCGCTCGAAATGCCTAAAATATACGGTTCGGCAAGCGGATTCCTCAACAACGCCTGAAACACAGCGCCCGAAATCGAAAGGCTCGCTCCGACAAGCATCGCGAGGAACAATCGCGGCAACCGGATATCAACCACGATCGTCCTGAGCGATTGGTCAACTGACGCATCTCCGAAAAGCGAAGGTAAGATTGCAGCAAACGGAATATCAACGCTGCCGACAGACAATCCAACGATACAGACTGCAACCAGCAAGAGTGAAAGCAAAACGAGAATACTGATTGTCCGTTTCAGGTCAAGCGGTTTACGTTCGATGTGTGCGGCGGCCACGGTTCACTCCCAATCGCGTCGCCGGTTCCGGGTTGGTGTACGGCGGCGGGCTTTTTCGCGTGCAGCACGGCGCTCTTTGGGCGTCGGGTTGGTTGGTGCAGGCCTCATATCGTCTCTTTTGAACACAGCAACGTGTTTCCACATTTCGTCGACAAGTTCCCGAACGCCGGTGTTGGCAACAGCCGAAATGGGGAACGCCTTCACTCCCTTGAACTTCTTCTTCTTCAACTCCTTGAGCCCGTCATCGCCCACCGCATCGATTTTTGTTATTGCAACGAGCACCGGTTTTCTAAGAAGATCCTTGCTGAACAACCTCAGTTCCTTCTTGAGAACGGCAAAGTCCGACTCAATGTCGTCACGGGTCCCGTCGAGCAGAAAGACGAGCATCTTCGTCCGCTCGATGTGCCGGAGAAACTGAATGCCGAGTCCTTTCCCTTGATGCGCCCCTTCAATCAGGCCGGGAATGTCGGCAACAACGAAGCTTGCGCCCTCCGCAACGCGTACGATTCCCAAATTTGGAACAAGTGTTGTAAACGGATAGTCGGCAATCTTTGGTTTCGCCGCCGAGATCACGGAGATGAGTGTTGACTTACCGGCGTTCGGGAATCCCACAAGCCCGACATCGGCAAGCAGTTTCAGTTCCAATTCAATGTCCCGCTCTTCTCCCGGCTCGCCGACTTCATATTGTCGCGGCGCCTGATTTGTTGACGTCGCAAACTCCGCGTTGCCGCGGCCGCCCAACCCGCCACGCGCGACAATCAGTTGCTGGTCCGCTTCCGTCAAATCTCCGATCACTTCACCGGAAGAACCATCCCGCACAAGCGTACCAACCGGAACATCAATCACGAGATGCTCACCGCTCTTTCCTGTCTTGTTTGAGCCGAGGCCGTGAGCGCCGCGTTGCGCCTTAAACTGCATCTTGAACTGAAAATCGAGAAGGGTGTTGAGATGGGAATTTGCCCGGAGTATGATGCTCCCCCCTCGTCCGCCATTGCCGCCATCGGGCCCCCCTTTCGGAACAAACTTCTCGCGTCTGAAGCTTACTGTCCCGGCACCGCCATCACCGGCTTTGACATGAATGGGGGCGAAATCGATGAACTTCATTCAGTCTTTCGCAGTTCGGGCTGGTAACGCGCCTGCATCGCATCGGTGAACTCGACGACTTCGGGCGACAGCATGTCGAGTTTGTTCATCTCAAAAAGGTCGCGCAGATACGGTTGCGCTTCGCGCCAGGTCTTTGCCGTATTGAGAGATGTGAAGAATACGAAGCTCGAGTTTGCGTCATCATGAAAGATGGTGGAAATGAATCGTGCGCGCTGCCCGGTTGTCAGCATCTCGTGAATATCCGGCAACTCCTCCGGTACTTTTTCTTCAGCAGGACGTTGAGGGAATGTGAGCATCGTTTTGTATTGTTGTGTTTCGCGCTCTTTGGCGTATGCAACAAGCTCATCGGCGCTGACAACTGGCTGTACCGGCAATGGCGGTTCGGGAAGATCCTTCTCCAGTTCCGTCGTATCCAATTGTGTAACATCAATCGCAGCCGCTTCATCCGCGTGTTCTTCCACAGCGGGTGGCTCGCTGATGCCCGGCGAAACCGGCACAGATTCCTCTGCGGGTAGTTCGGCAACCTCGCGTGATTCAAGTCCGGGCGGTTCCGGCGAAGGTTCGGATTCAACGGCCTTTTCCGTGGCCTCAATGGTGTGTTCGATGGGTTTAAGAATCTCCTGTTCCGATTCCTGAACTTCTTCTTTCACTGTTGTTTCGACGTTGTAGAGGTCTTCGAGAATCCCCGTCAACTCTGCAATGGAAATCTGCGTGCGTGAGCGGACGTGACAAATACGCTCGATGTACTCCTTCACGCCCATCATCTTCTTATCATCAAAGAAGAGAAGAATCGACTCGACAGGAACGGGCCTTGTCGGGGTAGAGTCGCCATACAGCAGGAAATCGAATATCGGCTTTGTCAGATAGGCAAGCTCGCGGGGAGAATGCTGGCGGGCAATCTCTTCGTCGATCCTTGCAATCAACGTCGCAAAGGAGTGCTTGTCCATCTCATGCATATTTCTGCGTCGGGCATGCCGCTCGACAAGTGTTCCGTAATATGCGTAATCGACGACACGCTCGAATTTGCGAACGAGCGTTTCAAACGGAATCCGTTCCTCCTTCTCAAACATCATCTGAACCAACGTCCACTGCGGGCGACAAAGATAGTTTTCCAGAAAGTGAACCGTGTCCTCGACGAGCTTTTCAAACTCACTCCGCTGCAACACGTATTGCGTTGCGAGTGATCGAAGCACCGTTCGTTCGGCAACCACCGTGGAACCGATGCGTTTCGTTATGCCCGACAGCGTATGCGATTGTTTGAACTCATCTTCCAGACGATCCATCACGGCGGCAAGCATGTATGATTTCACCCCACGGGGAATTTGCGCCCCGACAACCTCGCTCAGAGGAAGCGCCTCCCGGCCGTTGATCGTCGACTCGATGATAATTTGCTTGATGAGTTCTGTTTCCCGTTCCAACATGATAGCGGATTCCCCTCTTGAAAAACTTCAACGGATAGTTGCGAAACTCTCTTATGCGTCTAAACTTACGATTTATTCTTCTGTGTGGCAAGGAGCGCATGAGATAAGGAATGAGAAGGGCATTATTGCTCTAAAACGGAGATGGACATACTGTCAATAGCATATCCGGTTACATGCTCCACGTGTTGTTTTGCCCTCGCGAGGCAGTAGACTTGATAGCCAGCCTCACGGACGAGGGCAACTTCGTGTTGTTTGAGGTACGCAACGAAGAGAAGTCCGGGATTTCCCGCTTTTTGAGTCAGGAGGAAGTGCCCCTGACTATAGGATAGCGAGTGTATAAGACTTGAATCGCCTGCTGGCTCGACATGTGGATTCTCAAACCAGAACGACGGGCCGTCGCTTGTCATGACAATGGCTTTCTCGGGCAGCGAATACGATCCGACAGCCTCGCGCTCGCGCAACATCTGAGTTCTATTGTGAAGCTCCTCGAAGACCATTCCTTCGTGTACATTTACGCCGAATGCGCGCCGGTTGCCGACCTGTATAACGTCAACTGTTACGAGCCCGGAAAGAACGAGCAGAACGGTGAACACGGAAAAGGCTCTTCGGGGAGAACATCTGTCCATCAGGAGCAGCAGAAAGGGGAGCGCCGGAAGCAAATATGCGCGCTCGAGCGGCAGCCACAGAAACAAAAGAAGAAACGTGACAACACCAATAATTGATGCCAGAATGATCGGATCGCGAACTCGAATTGATCGTACAGCCACTACCCGGTTCACAAAGAGAACATACCCCGCAACGGCCGCAGTAAGCGGACCGATGAAGTAAATTGAACGGTAGAGAAAAGCGGCCACGCGCATTACAGGTTCAAGATGCACGTCGCTCATTTGTTCACGCGTTGCAGTAAACCAGCCGGTAATCCCATATTTGATGACAAGAGGGAGAAATACAGCCGTTGTTGTCGCACATGTCACGAAAGCAAGTTTCAGCAATTGTCTTCTATCCATCCTCTGAGCAATGATCAGGCTCAATAGCGGCACCACGGCAACAAGATTTGCCGGGCGAAATCCGGCGGCGATCCCGAGCGCAATTCCCGCCAGCACAATGCGCTGTTTCAAGATAGCATGAAGTGACAGCAAGATTGCAAGAAGCGACCACATGTAATCGAGCGTGACAGCAGAATGCTGCCAAATAACAGGCGAGAACGCAAATGCGATGACCAGCATTTTCTGATGTCGCGCGAGCCGCTGGACTATACTGTTCCAAATATACACCGCAATGAGGGTTGCAACCAAGGTAGCCGCGTTGGAGAGCGGCGCTCCACCTGAAGGGACAAACAGCGCTGAAACGATTTCATGCAACGGGTAGCCGGGTAATCGGGATTCGAGGTACGTTCCCGTGTTCCGCAATGTCGAAGCCGAGTTGGCAACCAGCCACGCATCGGCATCCGCTCCATAACCTGTCCACAAGAAAGGAACTCGTGTGAAGACGACAGCGGAAAGTACAAGATAAAGCCAATACCGTGAAAGGAATGTGTCGTTGGAGGATAGACGATGCATACGGGCTCAAAACAACAGTAGGGACACAGCCACTTGTGTCCCTACGACTTTGATGAGATACAGCAAGGAAAACGCCGCGGTTACTCCTGGATGAACTTCGCTCTCATGTACTCGCGATTCAGTCGCGCAATATGTTCCACGGAAATGTTTTTCGGGCACTCGGCTTCGCATGCATACGTGTTTGAACAATTTCCAAAACCCTCCTCGTCCATTTGCGCAACCATTGCCTCGACACGCGCTTTGCGTTCGGCATGTCCTTGAGGAAGCAAGGCAAGTTGGGAAACCTTTGCACTCACAAACAGCATCGCCGAGCCGTTTTTGCATGCGGCAACACATGCGCCGCATCCGATGCATGCGGCGGCATCCATTGCTTCTTCGGCAACGGGCTTTGCAATCGGGATGGCGTTTCCATCGGGCGCACCGCCGGTTCTCACAGAAACGAAACCGCCCACGGCCATGATTCGGTCGAACGCCGAACGGTCAACAACAAGATCCTTGATAATGGGAAAGGGTTTTGCGCGCCACGGCTCGATCACAATCGTCTCGCCGTCGTGAAATGTACGCATATGCAACTGACAGGCGGTGACACCACGGAGCGGCCCGTGCGCCCGTCCGTTGATGTACAGGCTGCATGTTCCGCAGATTCCTTCGCGGCAATCGTGATCGAATGCAACCGCATCTTCGCCTTTACGGACAAGATCAAGATTCAGCAAATCCAGCATTTCGAGAAACGACATGTCGGGTGAAACGCCGGGCATGGTGTACGTAACGAACTGGCCGTCGGAGTTTCTGTCCTTCTGGCGCCAGATTTTCAGCTTGATGGTCATTGTGTTCTCGGACATTCGGTAATGCTCCTTGTTGTGTGGAAGCGGCCTTGGCCTCTTCAAAATTTCAGATCACTATTTGTAACTTCGCTGGCTCGGTTTCACGTATTCGAATGTCAGCGGCTCTTTGTGCAGCGTCTCCTTGCTGCCGACTCCCTTGAACTCCCACGCGGCAACGTACGAAAACTTCTCGTCGTCACGCTTTGCTTCACCGTCATCTGTTTGAGACTCCTCACGGAAATGTCCGCCACACGATTCTTCCCGATGCAAAGCATCGGTGCACATGAGTTCGCTTAACTCAAGAAAATCCGCCAGTCGGTGGGCCTTCTCCAATTCCTGATTGAATGAATCCGAGCTGCCCGGAATCAACGCATTGTTCCAGAATTCCTCACGCAGCTTCGGAATCTCCTGCAACGCCTCCTTCAATCTGCCCTCGGTGCGCCCCATACCGCATTTATCCCACATGATTTTGCCGAGTTGCTTGTGAAGCACATCCACCGGCTTCTTGCCTTTAATGGACATCAACCTGGAGGTCATTTCCGAAAGATCCCGTTCAGCATCCTTGAATGCGGCATGACTCGCATCCACTTTCGGGAATTTGCCTGTGGCAAGATAATCGCCGATCGTATACGGGATAACGAAGTACCCGTCTGCCAAGCCTTGCATTAACGCGCTGGCACCGAGTCGGTTGGCCCCGTGATCGGAGAAGTTGGCTTCGCCGAGAACGAACAAGCCGGGAATTGTACTCATCAGATTGTAGTCAACCCACAAACCGCCCATCGTATAGTGAACGGCGGGATAGATACGCATCGGCTGTTCATAGCCGTTTTCACCGGTGATCTGCTGATACATGTCGAAGAGATTGCCGTACTGTTCCTCCACCCACCCTTTGCCAAGTCGTTGAATGGTTGAAGAGAAATCAAGATACACGGCAAGGCCTGTTGCCCCGACACCGTGTCCCTTGTCGCACATTTCTTTTGCACGACGTGAGGCGACATCACGAGGAACAAGATTGCCGAACGATGGATAGAGCCGTTCGAGATAATAATCACGTTCATCTTCCGGAATATCGTTGGGATGCCGCTTGTCTCCTTTAGCCTTCGGCACCCAGATGCGGCCGCTGTTGCGCAGGCTTTCACTCATCAGCGTGAGCTTGGACTGATGGTCGCTTGATACCGGGATACAGGTCGGATGAATTTGCGTGAAACACGGGTTGCCGAAGAACGCTCCGCGTTTATGCGCACGCCACGTTGCCGTAGCGTTGCACATCATTGCATTCGTAGAAAGGAAGAACACGTTGCCGTATCCACCCGTAGCCAATATCACCGCATCACCAACGTATGATTCGAATTTACCGGTAATCATGTTGCGGGCAACAATGCCGCGTGCCTGACCGTCAATCACCACTAAATCAAGCATCTCTCTTCGTTCATAAAACTTCACGGTTCCCAAACCCATTTGGCGGCTGAGCGCGGAATACGCGCCGAGCAGAAGCTGTTGACCGGTTTGCCCGCGGGCGTAGAATGTGCGGGAAACCTGTGCCCCGCCGAACGACCGGTTATCCAGCAATCCGCCATACTCTCGTGCAAACGGAACTCCCTGGGCAACACATTGGTCAATGATGCTGTTGCTTACCTGTGCAAGACGGTAGACATTTGCCTCGCGTGCACGGTAGTCGCCTCCCTTTACTGTGTCGTAGAAGAGGCGCCAGATGCTGTCACCATCGTTGGGGTAGTTCTTCGGCGCGTTGATGCCCCCTTGCGCCGCAATGCTGTGGGCACGACGCGGTGATTCGTGATAGCACAGTGCCGTCACGTTGTATCCCAATTCGGCAAGCGAAGCTGCCGCGGAGGAACCCGCGAGTCCCGTACCCACGACAATGATGTGATACTTGCGCTTGTTTGCGGGGTTCACCAGCTTCATGGTGAAGCGGTGGTTATCCCACTTCTGTTGTACGGGTCCGTCAGGAATTTTCGAATTCAGTGTCATGGCGACTCTTATCGTTTAGTATGCAAAGAGAAAATACAATGGGATGATGGCGAAACCGACCGGGATCAACAACCAGAACACAATACCGATGGCATGCACAAGCTTCTCAAGCTTTCCGGAACGCACGCCGAATGTCTGAAAGGCCGATTGAAATCCATGCTTCAGGTGATACGCAAGAAATACAAGTGCAACAATGTAAAACGCCACATACGCGGGACTGCTGAAGGCATCAATCATAAGCTGGATCATCGGGCCTTTGCCGAGGAAGCGCGACTCCACAAAGAACGTATTGACATGAACGACGAGAAACACACCGACGAGTATTCCGGTAAGCCACCCGAAGCGCGAACTCCATGTACTGTTCTCGCTCGCTTTGTTCACTTCGTACTGAATGGGCCGCGCCTTGCGATTGAGAAGATACAGATAGATGCCCAGGATGGCATGAAGCAGAAAGCCCGCAAACAGACCCCACTCCAACGGACGGATAATGGGATGGGTCGCCATGAAATGTCCGTATATTTCGAACATCTCGGCTCCCCGGAACTCGGCGGTGTTGCCGCTGCTCGCTTGAAGAGCAAAGAGATTTATGGTGAGATGCACAACCAGAAAACTGCACAGGAACAATCCCGAGAGTGCCATCGTGATCTTCCTGCCGACAGATGAGCTAAGAAACGTTGCGGTTTTTCCCATTGAGAGTACTTTCTAAATTGTTGGAACCTCCTGAGGAGTCCATCGGACCTGGAAATGAGGCTTGAAGAACATGGTAAGCTGAAACCGGGAAGCAAAAGCCCGAAAAAATGTAAGAAGGATTCTGAACTTTAGCAAGGCTCAATCAGGTCGCGACGCGCATAAACCGGACAATTGAAATTACTGCGCCAAGCAATCCCAATGCAAGGCCTGTTGCTATTACAACTGCATAGAACACCGACGGCATGTGAATGTATGCCGAGAAATCGCTTGCAACCAGACGGGCGGCATATTCCAGCACAATGTACAGTACACCCGCAGCAATCATTCCACCGACAACTCCCTGTACCATTCCCTCGATGAGGAACGGGAGTCGGATGAATGTCCATGTCGCGCCCACAAGCTCCATCGTTCGAATCAGCTTTCGTTTCGCGTAGATAGCAAGCCGGATGGTATTGGAGACAAGCAGGATTGCCGAAATGCTGATCAGCAACCCGAGGCCGAGAGTCACATTATTGATGGTGGTAGTTCTTTTGTCAATCAACTCAAGCAGCTCTTTCCGATAGATGATCTGATCTATTCCTCGAAGGGCAACAAGCTCGCGATAGATACCATCGACGGCGGCGGTTGTCCGGAAATCGGGCTTGATATAGATCTTGAACGACGGCGGAAGCGGATTGAAATCAAGAACCTTCTTGATATCCTCGCCGAACTCTTCCTTGAAGATCTTTGCCGCCTCATCTTTTGAAATGTAGATGAGACTGTCAACGCCCTTTACAGCCAGCACACGGTTGATCAACGTGTTGATTTGATCGCGGGTTACCGGCTCCTGCAGAAACGCCTCCAGTTCAACCTTTGCCCTCAACATCTCGATGAAGCGCGACGTGTTGATGCTGATAACGGCAAACACGCCTAACAATACCAGCGAAATGCCGATAGTGATAATCGAAATAGCCGTCGAGAGTTTGGTTCGCGTAAAGCCGGAAAGGCTTTCTTTAACGGTATAGGAAAGACTCATGTTGTTGCTTTAGAAATTCGATTCGTCGCGCCATCGAACAATTTTCCAGGGCGAGGTGGTTGTTGTCTGTTCGAATGTGAGATTGGCATATCCCCCGATGCGCTCGATGGAACTTGGATTAAACGTGATTGTCAGATTAAACCCGCGGACAAAGTTGATCCGCTTTGCAGTGGTTGATGTATCAACAGAACTTGAAACAATGTTATTCCATATCAAGTCAAGTCGTTGCGCGTTCTGGAACAGGCCGTATGTCGTACGCAATTCTGTATCCCGTCCCCACGTCACGTCGATTCCCCCGTTTTCATAATCACGGTACACAAACACAAACGATTCATCGAGCAAGGGCGCATACACCGACGTATCGCGGAATGTGTACGCAACACGCAAACATTGAAAAATCCCCTCCGGCGACGATGGATCGCATGACGATGAAGCGGGCGACGTATCGAGTCCGGGCGCGAACGGGTTCTTGCATGTGAGACTCACGAGAACAAGCAGGGCACAGCCCGGCAACAACACCGATTGAGCTGAAAGCTTCATCAGTTGCTGAATTTGCCTTTGAAACTGCTCCAGGTCAAATCGTTTGTGGTCTTCAAATCTACCCACCGTGAAATCGTCCACTCACTGTTGTCATTCACCAGAGTAAATTGCGTCGTTCCCCGCGCAGTTTGCGTGAAGCCCGGCTCGATATGTTCGAATGTCAACGTATAGTCGAAACTGTACGTGCGGGAATCCCCGCTGATGAGTGAATCTTTCGGAATCAACGTGAGATTGGAAAAACTTTGCGGCTGCCTTCTTTTCGCAACAAGATTTTGAAAGTAGGATTGTTCCTGCTGTAGTGTCCAATTCCGAAGAACGCTTGCGTAAATCTCCGCCGCATCACCCGACGGAATGAATGTGAAACTATGTTGCGAACGGGTCGAGTCGGTGAAGTTGGCAACATAGCCCGCAACATCCTGCTGCCCGATGGAGTTCTGCAGATTCAGAATGACGTTCGAGGGAAATGTCCGCGGAAGATACTGAAAGCCGGATTGCGACGGGGGCTCTGCTTCACGCGGCTCGAACACGTTGCATCCGGCAGCGAGAAGCAAACACCAAGTGATATGAATTCCCAACTTGTTCACAATTCAACCCGTCCTTCAAGCGCACGAGAGAGGGTCGCTTCATCGGCAAATTCGAGATCGCCACCGACGGGAATGCCGCGTGCGATACGGCTCACCTTCACACCCAACGGCTTCAGCAATTTGGTCAGATACAACGTTGTTGCTTCACCTTCCACGTTAGGATTGAGGGCAAGAATCACTTCGCTTACTTCCCCGTTCATTCGTTGAATCAACTCGCGTACTTTCAAATCGTCCGGCCCGATGCCGTCAAGCGGAGACAGCGAGCCTCCGAGAACGTGATACAACCCTTTGAACTCGTTTGTTTTTTCCACTGCCATCACGTCGTTCGGCTCCTCGACCACGCAGACAATGCTCCGCTCGCGTTTGGGGCTTGAGCAAATGGGGCACGGATCGATCTCAGTGATGTTCCAGCACGTAGAACAGTAGCGAATCTTATCCTTCACATTCACCAATGCCCTCGCCATCTGCACAATCTCGTCGCGGGGCTGCTTCAGAATATGCAGGGCAAGACGTTGCGCCGTTTTTCTGCCAATGCCCGGCAGAGCCGCAAATTCCTCGATGAGTTGTTGTAGCGCTTCTGATGTATAAAGCATACAATTGTTGGTTACATTCCCGGCAAATTCAGTCCGGGGATGTTGGGCATCATGCCGCTCGTGACTTTTGCCATCTCTTCTTGTGCCATCCGCGACGAGTCTTCGAGTGCCTTGTTCGTTGCCGCGAGAACAAGATCTTCCAACATCTCAACATCGTCCGGGTTCACGACTTCCTTGTCGATTTGAATCTTCACAACCTGCTGCCTTCCGTTTGCGGTCACTTTTACCATGCCTCCGCCTGAATCTGCCGTAATGGTTTTCTGCTCAAGTTCCTGCTGTACTTGGGCCATCCTTTCCTGCATCTTCTGAACCTGCTTCATCATTCCGGCCATGTTCGGCATGCCCTTCATTGCGTCCCTTTCGATATTGAGTTTTGATGTGTTCGTTTCTGAAAAAATATACCCTTATACGCAAGGAAAGTCAACGAGATGGGTGGCTGCCAAACCTATGGTTTCATTGGATAAATTCCGGCTTGCAAATCTGACGCAACTTGTTACTTTTAGAGCGAGTACTATCACAGGGGCCTGCTTGCCACAAAAGTCCGCACTCGGTTTTCTCGCAGCGATTGTCATTCTTGCCTGCACGTTCGTCTTGTTCAGCCCGACGATGGGATTCGATTTCGTGAATTGGGACGACGACATGTACGTGTACGAGAATGATCGTGTTCAGGCGTTCACCGTCGAAAACGTGACGTGGTTTTTCTCGCATTCCTACTATCATTCGTACATTCCCCTCACCATGCTCTCCCATATGATTGATTTCGCTATCTGGCGGTTCAATCCTTCAGGACATCACCTTACGAATGTCATTTTGCATGCGTTGAATGCAGTTTGGGTATTTCTGTTAAGCCTCCAACTCTTTGCCATCCTCAAACACGGAACGGCAGTCCGCGGGTTTCGTGAACTGCTGTTTCGGGAAGTGGACCGTGCAATTCTCTTCCCTGCCGCATTTACCGCCTGCCTCTTTGCGTGGCATCCGTTGCGGGTTGAATCGGTTGCATGGATTTCGGACCGGAAGGATCTTCTATGCTTTTTCTTCCTCCTCCCCGCGACCATTTATTACATCAACTACATTGCGACAAGAGGCACGCCGAATGCCCGACGTTGGTATGTGACAGCTTTTGTCCTGTTCGTTCTTGCTTGCTTTGCAAAGTCTGTCGCAGTGGTTGTACCGGTTGTGTTTTTATTGATAGATGGAGCCTTTCTTCACAGAAAGAAACGGGGTATATCTCTCAAGAGTCTTGTTCTTGAGATAACGCCTTTCGTTCTTGTCGCTGTCGTTGTTGGTGTTCTCGCCATCAGGAGTATGCCGGAGCTTTCAACAAGCGATATATACGAAATCCTCGCTCCGGTGCAGAGAATGCTTCTCCCCTTCCACAATCTCGTGTTGTATATCGGAAGAACTCTGTTCCCCTCCGATCTCTCGCCGATGTATCCGCTTGCAGGAGAGGGGGAAATGATGGCATCAGTTGCGCTGTTCGCCGCCGTTTCGGCTGCATGTCTTTTTCTTTTCAAGAAAGAAGTAAGAATGCCGTTGTTTGTCCTCGGGGCGTACATTGTACTCGCTGCGCCTTCGGCCGGATTTGCATCCGCTGTCGTGCAAACAACAGCAGACAGGTATTCCTATTTGTCGACAGTACCGCTGTACTTGCCGGCCGGTTGGATTCTGGGAACATTGATCGAGAAGTTTCAGTTTCGGAATACGAACGTCTATGCGATTACGGGAGTTGCCGTGCTTGCAGCGGGATTTTTCGGCTATCTGAGTCTCCGCCAGTTGCCGATGTGGATGAATTCGGAAACCCTTTGGGGACGAACGATAGCGTTGTATCCGACTATGCCGCTGCCGCACAACAACTACGGATTGGCGTTACAGGGACGGGGGGCTTTGGACAAGGCCGAGGAATCATTCCGGCGTGCCATTCAACTCAAGCCCGATTATCTTGAAGCACATTTGAATCTTGGCAACATCATGTTTACGAAGGGAAATTGGGATGAAGCGGAACGGCTGTTCTTGCGCGCTTCCGAGCTGCAGCCGAACCAAGCCGAAGTGTACAACAATCTTGGTGTGGTAGCGAACACCAAGGGGAATACGCTGGATGCCCTTCACTGGTTCCGGCGCAGCGTTGAAGTCAATCCCGAATACGCGCACGGATATTTCAATCTCGGCGTGCTGTACGAGAAGATGGGAAACGCGACCGCCGCCACAGAGGCATTAACGAAGGCGGCCCGTCTCGGACATCTTGCTGCCCAACATTCGCTGACGAAAGCCGGAGTTGTGTGGTAGTTTCTTGCCTTCACTTCCTTACTTTTGTATCTTGATACGCAGATTTTGCAGCATTCGGGGCGTAGCTCAGCCCGGCTAGTTCCATTCCGACCGAACTTACCGCTTCCCAGGTAAGTTCGTCTTGTCGGAATGCGAATCCCGCCGGAGGCGGAAAGCGCGCCCGCTGGCAGACAAAGAGAACTGTGTTTCACACGGGGCGTAGCTCAGCCCGGCTAGAGCGTGGCGCCTTCGGCGCCAAAGTCGCAGGCTCGAACTCATGGTGGCATACATACTGCGTAGCCAAAAAACAGGAAGATACTACACCGGTGTAACGGAGGACCTTGCAGCTCGTCTGCAACAACACAATGCCGGTCGGACTTCCTCGACACGACACGGGGTACCGTGGGAAGTCGTCTATTCACGCAGCTGCGAGAACCGTTCGCTGGCTGTGCAATTGGAACGTGAAATCAAATCTCGCGGAGCAAAAAGGTTCCTTGAGAGTCAGGAGTATTTCAAAATCCTACGGGGCGTAGCTCAGCCCGGCTAGTTCCATTCCGACCGAACTTACCGCTTCTCAGGTAAGTTCGTTTTGTCGGAATGCGAATCCCGCCGGAGGCGGGAAGCGCCCGTTGGCAGAACAAAAGAGAACAGTGTTTCATACGGGGCGTAGCTCAGCCCGGCTAGAGCGCTTGCTTTGGGAGCAAGAAGTCGCAGGTTCGAATCCTGTCGCCCCGACTACAATAAGACAACGGTCGCAGGTTCTCAGCCGAAGGCTGATCCGCCTCCGGCGGAGAATCCTGTCGCCCCGACGAACATCTTTTTGTGAGAAAACAGGTTGAGTTTTGTGCAGAGAGGATTCACCCGCCCGCGGTAACCATCAACAACCCTCGCCGCAACAGTTCCGCACACACTCTCTCCATCAGCATATATTCCCCAATGTGCAAGGAGGCACTCCATGTGTAAGCAACACTCTTCACTTGTAACCGCAGTAATGTTCATTCTGCTCAAGCTTTCGGCGTTTCAGATCGTCTTTGCCGCAAACGTGACAAACGCCATCGTCGTCGGCGGTGTTACAGAGAGTTCCGCGCGATTTTGGGTGAGAATATCGGGACCGGGAACAGTTCAGATGCAGCTTTCGCAAACAACTGATTTTTCTTCTCCCATCCTCAGTTCACAGGAGAGTGCATTGGAAGTGCGTAACTATGCGGCTATCGTCTCCGCCCAAGGATTGCAGGCAGACAGGAAGTACTACTACCGGGCGTTAGTGGATGGAGTCCCCCACACACGCATCGGCTCCTTCTACACATTTCCATCACCGGGAACCGCTTCCAACTTTACGTTTGCATTTGGTTCTTGCCAACAAGGCTCGCCATTTGTCCCCAGCTCCGGCAGAGGCGGCGTATTTCGAGAAGTCGTGAGGGCACATCCCAAGTTCTTTCTCCAGATCGGCGATTGGGGGTATCCTGACACAACGGATAACATCCCTGAAGACAGTACATTCTTTTCCTATGATTACAGCCGTGTTCAATCGAGTTATCTTGAACGAACAATACCCGGCTACCCGATGGATTCCCTGATGCTCATCTCACCTGTAAACTACGTGTATGACGATCATGACTTTCTGAACAACAACTCCTCGGCAACAACGGCAAGTTTTTCCATTCCCGTTCGACCCAGTCCGTACGGCGATGACTTCATTGCACGGGAGATTCTTGCCTTTCCGGAGGGCCGCCTGAACAGCATCCGCGGCTACAAGGAGAACATGCCGACCTACCCGCTTGTGAACGAATCACGCGGCATCTATCATAAATTCACGTACGGCAATGTCGATGTCTTCATGCTCGATTTGCGTGCGCAGCGCTCGCCGAATCAAGAGAGCCTGAGAAAGAATTCCGCAACGCAACGCTGGGAGTTTGTTCCACCGGCGGGACATTCCATCATCGGCAGAACCGGCGCACCCGGCTCCGGCCAAAGTCAACTTGATTGGTTTTTAGGTGAGCTTCAGGCTTCGACTGCAACGTGGAAGTTCGTTACCAGCACGGTTCCGTTTAATGTTTCCCAGATAGGGGCATTGCTTGCGGGAATATTTCTTCAGGATTCCCTTATCACTCTGCCGGGTGTGCCCATTCCGGTGAGCGCCATTTTTGCGGCAATGGAATTGACAGACAAGTGGTGCGGCTTTCCGCAGGATGCGCAGGCGGTTCTCGATTTCGTCAACACGAATAACATCAAGAACGTCATCGTCCTGAGCGGCGATCAGCATACCGCTGCCATTGATGACGGGGCAAATGCAGGCTTCCCCGAAATCATGGCGGGCGGGCTCGACATCACCAACTCACGAATCGTTGCCCTCTTCGAGGCGTTCGGACTTCACATCTGGAACAAAGGCGGACAGGGAATCACGACAAACGAATTCAATAACGCGTACGGGAAGATCAATGTCTTTGGCGAGGACTCCGTCCAACTGCAACTCATCGATGAATTCGGGACGATGTTCGCCACTCACACTGTTCTGAATCAACTGACAACCGGGGCGGAAGAAGCTTCCGGGCCGTCAGCTTTTGCATTACTGCAGAACTTTCCGAACCCGTTCAATTCGACGACAACAATCCGCTTCAACATTCCTCACGTGCAGACACGTAGTCTTGTAACCCTCAAGGTCTATGATGTTTTGGGGCGGGATATTGCCACGCTGGTAAACGAGGTTAAGGAGCCGGGCACACATACCGCCTTCCTTGATGCCACGAACCTTGCAAGCGGCGTGTACTACTATCGCCTGAAAGCAGGGGAAAACGTCCTGACGAAGAAGATGGTACTTTTACGATAGTGCCAAATGACCGGCGGAGGAGATCCGCTGCCCGTCATTTTGACGGCAGCACAAATTGCACAACTACGGGGACCGTCTCACTTTGTTTCTTGTCTGTCCCCCCTTCGCTTTTCTCCTCATAGAACTTGTATGCCGTAATCGCCTTCAGCACTTCTTCGTCGCAGCCGCCGCCCAAGCGCTTGGTGATTTTCACTTCGGAGATGCGTTTCTCTTCATTCAACGCAACGCTTGCGAAGACGGCTCCCTCAATTCTTTTGCTCACTGCCTCCGGGGGGTAAGCGATTTTCGCCTCGAGCGATGCAGGACCCTCGACGATAAGTACCGTCGGGGATTTGATTTTCTTCGGCAACTCTTCCGAGTTCTTTTTGATGATATCCGATTTCGGGCTGAGTTTGAATTTGAAGGGGATGCTGACCCAGCAAGCAACGGGTTTCTCCTTGATTGTTCCGGGCGAAAACCGGAATTGCCGCGCTGCATCAATTGCCGATTGTTCGAACGCTTTCTCGGACGATTTCAACACTTCGATCTTCACAGGAACGCCTTTGTCCGATACAAGAACCTTTAGCCAAACCAAGCCTTCAAGATTGTTTTCCATTGCTTCCTTTGGGTAAACGGGATGTACGCGGGAGGTGATTGCCGGTTCTTTGTCAACCATTTCGAAGGCACCGTCTTTCTCCTGCGCGTTCAACCATGTTCCAACAAAGAACAGAAGAAAGACAACGAGATGTCGTTTCATTTTTTTTCTCCTATTGAATGTCGTGATGAGTCTGATTGTGTGTTCCCTGCACTTCTACGGGCTGCAGGCCGATAACGTACACTACCTTTTGCGGTTCACCTTTCTTCGTTTGACGTTCTGACAGGAACAGCATCGAGGTTGCAAGCGAAGCAATGAGCAGGAGGAATGCAGCGGCGAGAGCGGGGGCCGGAACGGCAAACTTCTCTTTCCAGAATTCTGAGAACCTGGATCTGTGCGACGTTGCAGTGTGAAGCGGCATCGACAGAACCTTCTCGTCCAGCGTTGCAGGAACCGCCACTTCCTTGCTTGCCGTAAGAGCAGACCGCAACTGCAGCAGGGTTCGCATGTAGTTCCTGCACCGTTTACACTCCCCCAAATGATGGAAGGTCGTTGCGGACTCCGGCTCCTGTAACTCGTTGTCCATCAATGCGCTGACGAGCTCCTGATATTCGTTGCAGTTCATGACTTCGCCCTTTCTCTCATCATTGGCTCAAGGTTCTTTGCGAGCGCCTGCCGCGCTTTGAAAAGCCGGGACTTCACCGCACTCTCCGTCGCGCCCGTGATGCGGGCAATCTCGGTGTACGAAAGCTGCTCATATTCCCGCAACATCAATACTTCACGGTACTCGATTCTCAGACGGCTCATCATCTGATGGACAATGCCGCTGATGTCTTTGTCAACAAGAAGCGTTAGCGGCGTCTCTTCGTCCCACACATCATCCAGCCCGTCATCTGATGATGCTTTGCGTTGGCGTAAGTTCATCAGAGCCTCGTTGCGCGCAATCTGAAATATCCAGCCGCGAAACGAGCCGGGATTGCCGACTGTGTGTGCGCCGTTACATATCTTCACGAATGTATCATGCACAGCATCTTCCGCCTGCGCTTCGTTCTTGAGCAGATGCAGGCAGAAGCGGAAGAGATGCACCTTGTAGCGACTGTACAGGTGTGCAAGCGCTGTACGCTCGCCACGGCGAATGCGCTCAAGCAGTTCTTCGTCCGAATCGGGATGCATGGCCTGTTCAGTTGCTTCGGTAGTCTCTGTAGAGAAGATGCACAAAGGGGAGAAAAGTTGCTGGGAGGCTGTTGGGCAAAGAGACTCTGCGCTTCTCCGCCACTTTTCTTGACATTACAGAGAAAACCGGGTATCTTGCTGCTGTTGGAAAAACCTTGGTTCCCGTTCTCTCAATTGCCGACGCCGTGGGGACAAGGCAGGGTGGATGACCTTACCTTACCTTACCTTACCTTACCTTACCTTACCTTACCTTACCTTACCTTACCTTACTGCGCTCGCGCATTCATCGTGACACTTTTGGTGGAGGAATCACCATGAACAAACGCATTGTGTTCATTCTCGGTTTCACAACTCTTCTCCTCGGCGGACAAGTGTCCTCGCCGCTGTACCGCTCGCCCCTCTACCCACAGCTTGAAGCGCTGAAGGAGCGTGGGATGACATACCGCCTGCTGGACAACGATCTTGTTGAAGTGAAACAAGAGTGGAGCGGCATGTCACGAGTATTCTCCCTCCGCATGCCGAGTGACCAAGAGATACGCGCATGGGCACAAGCACGGGGCATTCCAATAATTGAAATAGATCCCAACGCGATTGATACGAGCAGGTTTACAGGGTGGTACAGATACTGGACGCAGGTGCCGTTGTCGAATGATGTGCTTCTGCCTCTTGTTGTTGCTGACATAAACCGCAATGGGAAACCAGAAGTGTACGGGTCATTTCGAAACTTTGCCTCCACGGATTTTGAAACTCGCACATATGAGGTTGATAGTGCTGGCGAAGTAATGTTGGTTCACAATTATGGTCAGCCAAGACCGGGAGTATCACGACTCGCAGTGGACGCTGATTCCGATTCCCTACTGGAAGTAGTATTCACGCTTGGCGGCATACTCAAAGATTACGAACAAAGCACAATGTCACACTTTCCTACTGAACTAAGATTCTCTTATCAACGCTACCAAAGTCCTGCCGTGGGGCCGGGCCTTACTGGGATCTTCATGGGCTCCTTGGACGGGGATGGCTTCGTTGATTTCCTCTATATGGGTTCCGAACCTGACTCGGCTGACACAACACGAGGAATAGTGAAGCAGTACGTCGCAGAGTTTGATCCAGTGCTTGGCAATTTTCGTCGAGTGTGGAGTCAAGCATTGCATCCCAATCTTGGTGGCTTTGCGGTCGGTGATTTTGATTCAGACGAAAAGATGGATTTTGTATCGTCAAGCCTGTTCGGTAATGTGTATTTGGTTGCAAATACCGGGAATGACCAATATCAATTAGTGTGGCAGGATAGTTTGCCTTTTGTGAATGCGTACTATCAAACAGCAGGTGATGTGAACGGAAACGGCACACCAGAGTTCTTTGTCGGCGCCGTGATGAACGGATACTATCTGATGATGTACGAAGCGGACTCTGTTCATCACTACTCGCCGAGACTTCTCCTCCACTTTCTTGCCGGGGACCTGTACCCGAACAACTATTGCGTTGACGTGGACGGAGACGGAAGAGTGGAATTAGTGACAATGGTTGGGACGAATCTAATCATTCTCAAGGCAGATGCAAACAATCACTATTTCGTTTGGTATCTCAAGAGAGAGGACAGGAAGGATGCATTTGGTATCTGCGATTTTGACAGAGATGGCAAATTAGATTTCATCATAAGCAAGTCAGAGGTAAACAGTCAAGGTCGGCTCCGACTCTATGCAGACGCGTATCTCTCCTCCGGCCCTGTAGACGTTTCAGAACCACGAGTCCAAAGAAGGACAAGTTCTTTCCAAGTCGACACCTATCCCAATCCATTCAATCCTGTCATTACAATCAGGTATCAATTGCCAACTACAGACATGGTTTCAATTGTTGTGCTGGACATTGGCGGAAGGGTTGTTGCCAGCGCGTTGAATAAGAGAATGCAAGAAGCCGGTCAGCATTCATTACAATGGAACGCGGATGGCTTGCCGTCAGGTGTGTATTTTGTTCAATTGAGAAGCAGGATGGATGTCTTAACAAGGAAGACCCTTCTTATTCGGTAACCCAAAGGAGGTTGGGAACTGCCGGATGAGGAAGTAATAAAAACCGGGCGGCAGTGCGTTCTCACCGCCGCCCGTCTAACGGCAAACGGTTGTCCCGGGACAGCTTGGCTTCGGATGCACTCGGCTGTTCCGGAGGTTTGCCGTTGGTAAAGTGCATAACAAAGAATCAACAATCAACACCAACTTTACCAACGGAGGTACTTATGTGTTCTCCACGATGTATTCTCGCTCTTTACTTCCTCGTTTGGTCATACGCGGCAATTGCCCAGCCAAGCTTGGAAGACACACGCTCGCTTTCTGTCACTGCTCACAGTATGGCATCGGATGGTTACGGCCTGCATTCGGTTAGCGTGGATGGGAATGGGTATGTAAATCACCATTTGCTGGATAACAATGGCGTTATTATTTCCGGCTACTCCAGCACCATTGCAGCCGGTCAATATCCCGTAGTTACGTCTTTTGGCGGTAAGCTTCGCGTTGCATTGAAAACTGGTCAGCAATCAACCACACTCTACCAGAGCAGCAACGGCGGAGCGTCTTGGTCTGCGATTCCAAATATGCCGACAATTACATCGGATGTTTTCGATCTTGATTCCTACACTGATGATTACGGTACGCATATCGTATGGTCTACGGGAACTTTCGGAGATGTCGAAGTGTGGCATATGAGTTTCCGAGATAACACAAGCGAATGGTCTACTCCCTTCAACGTCACCAACCTTGCGTCACCGGAGTACGGGTACCGTCCGAAGGTTACGGCAAGCGAGACAAAGGCGAATGTGTTGTTCTTATGGAGCGGCCAGTTGCACTCCCGTGATCTCACCCTCAGCACAAACCAGTGGGATAACAGCTACGCAACAGTACCAAACACCAATGCTGCCCTTGCGGTGAACGCCGTAACCTTGGGAGATTCTGTTTATGCTCTTTTCGCACTGATGCCGACAGTACAGGAAAGTCATCAGTATCAAGATTTCTTTTTCACTCAGCGACACAAGAATACGACGACTTGGCTGAACCCGACCTATGTATCCACAACGACATACGGCCTCGCCTATAGCTATTTGCGCAATCGCATGGTAACGGCGGGCGACGCGGTCTACTTTCTTATCAACTGTAATTACAATTTTCTGATACCTCCGCCAGAGCAGATGTGCTATATCCCCGTGTTGTATCTATGGAGGTATTCTTCCGCTTCCGGTCTTGGCCCTGAGGCGTTGTTTGTCGGCGAGACAAACTTGGAGGCAACAGATGGCTCTTCGCTGCTTCTCAGCAAATGGAATAATGGCGTGTACGCGTTTTGGTCGGGCGATCCAAACGGCTACAACATGCGCCGCAAACCATTCGCGCTAAACGGAACCGTTTCGGAGAGGACACTTCTCACGGGAAACAATTGGGTGAGCTACGTTAGCGGGATAGCAGACGGTGCTACGTTCGACACAAGTGTTGCGGTTGATGCCATGCCCGGTTCCGAAACGTTTGTGCTTGCAAGTGGTACAGCATCTCCTACGAAATTGATCGCTTTAGGAACCTTGAACGCACAGCAGAACTCGCGCTTCACGTGCGGCGAAAACACGAAAATCGAAGTATACGGCCAACTGAATGCGCTCGGAACAAGTTCGGAGCCCGTTGTCTTCGATGCAGCAAACCCGGCACAGAAATGGGACCGTCTCGCAGTTTCAACCGGGTTGGCCGTTTCAACAATCAGTTACTGCACAATTCTCAATGCAAACATTGGAGTGGATTGCGCGTACTCGCGGCTCATTATGAGCAACGCAACAATTTCGGAATGTCTCACGGGGTTATCCGTCATCAATCCACATCCGAAATACTATTGCATAGTGTCGCAGTCCACGATCAGTAGCTGCGAGTACTATGGCGCGAGCGTGTTTGATTCCTACGGTGTATTGTTGGATGGCAATCTCATCGCGGACAATGATTGGGGTGCAATGATCAGCGGTGGAACGGCGTTGCTCACAAAGAATGCCTTTGCCGGAAACAATGTTGGCTTTGCTGCATCATACGGGTCCTACCCGCGCTTGGGCGAAATGGCATTAGACAGTCCGGGCGAGAATAGTTTCGACAACGCAACCATTGAGATAGCCGCCTTTCTTACCTCGGCGCCCTTTATGGGCCTCGCATCTCAATACGGAGACATGGGTGGATACAACTGCGTGATTAGTGACGCTCCTGTATTTGTTGACGCATACGACGAGTCGTATGTACTTGCGCAAAGGAATTCGTGGAACGCCGATCCACCGGACGATTGGCGTTTCCGCGTGTGGGATCATGCAGTGATTGATTACGACAAACATCTCCCCGAATGCTCTTTTCTGGAAGCAAAACCGGTCGCGGGTCAACCCTCGCTTCCTTCATTGATGCGAGTGACTCCAGAAAACCGAATGTTGTCCGAGGGAATGATCCATCTTGGCCGAAGAAGATTCGGAGACGCTATACAGACACTAAGGTCCCTCGTTGCGGACTACAGCACGTCTGCCGAGGCGCGGGCTGCTCTGGTACACCTTGCGCACGCATACCGTGCATACGCCGCGGAACGGGGCAATGATAGCTCGCTGCAAGTGATGAGGCTCTATTTGAGAAACCAGGTGCTGCACAATGAGAACAGCAGTATGCGGAGAATCGCCAGGATTTTGCATGCCGGCGAATTGTCAAAGGCGGGCGATTTTACGGGCGCCCAGCAGCAATATAGCACGTTGATTAACGAGTCACGCTCATCGAACGAGAGGCTTCATCATGTATTTGCTGCCTTCATGCTCCAGGCAATAGCGATGGAAAGCAAGAGCAGCGCACTGCCGTATCTTACACGCTTGAGAGCCGAATGGCCCAACGAACATTTGTCGAAGTTGGCTCAACTCCACTTCGATGGAATTTCTCCGATCTCACGCAGAACTCATCTTGAGAAGAATGGTGCGACACACAATCCCCAAGCAGTACCGCAATCGTACGCACTGTTCCAGAATTATCCGAACCCGTTCAATCCGTCAACAACCGTCCGGTTCCAAACCCCACATGACGGGTTCGTTTCAGTCAAAGTGTACAACATGCTCGGGCAGGAGGTGGCAACTCTTGTCAATGAGCAGCGAGTGGCGGGCGTGCATGAAGTGATATTCGACGCGTCGAGGTTCTCCTCCGGCGTGTACATTTACAAACTTACGGCGGGCGGTTTCACAGCAGCGAAGAAGCTTGTGCTGGTGAAGTAAACTCCGTGTGCAATGCCAGATCACCAACAAAGGGCGAGTCACTTGACTCGCCCTTCTCATTTCATGGCGACAGTACAAACCTTTTGCACAGTTGTCGTCACGGCACCGAGGTCGCGCACGTCTGCCGTGACGACCCAGTGGAGGTTCTACCGCTTCTTCGGCAAATAATACTTCTTCGTATACTCCACCACCATCCTATCCGTATTGTACTGCGGAATGAGTGACGCCATCGAGTGGCGAACACGCTTGAGCCACGCATGCGGGATGCCGTCCTTGCCGCGGTCGTAGAACAACGGGAGGACTTCTGTTTCAAGAACGGTGCGGAGCGAGTACGCGTCCTTGTCGTCTTGTTCGTGATCGGTCGGGGCGGTGGCATCTTCGCCGACAGCCCAGCCGTTTTTGCCGTCGAACGCTTCACGCCACCATCCGTCCATCGTGCTCACGTTCAATCCGCCGTGCAGGATTGTCTTTTCGCCGCTTGTGCCGCATGCCTCCATCGGGCGCCGGGGCGTGTTCAGCCACACGTCGGAGCCGGAGACGAGGTAGCGCGCAACGTTGATGTCGTAGTTCTCAACAAAGACGACCTTGCCGAACATGTCGAGCCGTTTCGTCATGTTGATGATTTCCTGGATGAAGTGCTTGCCGGCATCGTCCCGCGGGTGAGCTTTCCCCGCAAAAATAATCTGTACAGGTTTCTCTTTATTGTTCAACATGCGGATGGCCCATTCCATGTCGCGGAAGAAAAGCGGGGCACGCTTGTACGTGGCAAACCGGCGTGCAAAACCGATCGTCAGAACGTCGGGAGAAAGAAGATTCTCGTAGACGCCAAGGCCGTCGCCGCCGTGGCGGAGGTGTTGTTCGCGCAGCCGCTTGCGGGCAAATTCAATCAGCTCGCGGCGGAGTGAAGTACGCAGCGCCCAGAGTTCGGCGTCGGAAATCTTCTTCGACTCGATGGATTTCTGCCAATACTTCGCATCGCGGATGCGTTCATGCCATTTCGTTCCGAGCGTGCGGCTGAAAAACTGTGACGCCGTCGGCGACGCCCAGCCGTTGATGTGAACACCGTTGGTTATGGCTCCGATCGGATCTTCGTCTTTGTTCCAATCGGGGTACAAATCCTTCCACATCTGTACGCTCGTTCTGCCGTGCAGTTCGCTTACGCCGTTCGCGGCGCGTGACATCTTCAGAGCGAGTACCGTCATGCAGAACGTCTCGTTGATATCATCGGGGCGGATGCGGCCGTAGCCCATCAAGTGATCGATAGTCAGTCCCGATACCTCGGAGAATTTGTGGAACGCCGTATTCATCAGGTCGCGGCTGAAGCGATCGTGGCCCGCAGGGACAGGTGTATGCGTTGTAAACACACAATGATCTTTCACAAACGCTTCTGCTTTTTCGAGAGGCTTCTTCGCATTCAGTTGTTCTCTCAACAATTCCAAGGTCAGGAATGCCGAATGTCCCTCATTCATATGAAAGACGGAAGGATTGATGCCGATGGCCCGCAACAACCGCACGCCGCCGATGCCGAGTACAATTTCCTGAGCGATGCGCGTCGTCTGATCGCCGCCGTACACATGCGCTGTGATCTCGCGGGAACGGTCGTCGTTTTGCGGCAGCTTGGTGTCCAGAAGATACACGGTGACTCGGCCAACATGAACTGCCCACGCTTGAAACGCAACGAACGTGCCGTTGATTTCAATCGTGCAGACAACGGGATTTCCTTTCTTATCCTTGACGAGAGTGAGAGGAAGTTTCAGCGGGTCATAAACAGGATAGAGTTCTTGCTGCCACCCATCGTTGGAGATTTGCTGGTTGAAGTATCCCTGACGGTAGAACAGACTGATGCCGACAAACGGCAGGCCGAGATCACTGGCGCTTTTGGCATGATCGCCGGAGAGGATGCCGAGGCCGCCGGAGTAGATGCGGAGACTTTCATGCAAACCGAACTCGGCACTGAAATATGCAACGGGGGCCTTCTTTAACGACGATGCATTCTTCGATCCCCACGTTCCCTTCTGACTCATGTACAATCGGAAATCATTGCACACTGCACTCGCATGCTTGAAGAAATCGGGATCCTGTAATTTTCCGCGTAATTCTGGGCCGGAAATCCAGTTCATCACCTCGACAGGATTATGATTGCTGTGTTCCCAGAAGAACGGAGAGAGTTGTTGGAAAATAGACTGTGCCGATGGATTCCACGACCACCACAGGTTACGGGCAAGCTCGTGCAACTCTGTTACAACCTTATCGATGTGTGTTTCCGAGATTCGTTTGATTGCCACGATGATGAAGTCTCCTAGTAAAGATGAAACATAGTCCTTGCCGCACGCTTACGTGCCGGGCGGTGGTGGATCTTCCGCTACCGTATGTATCGGCATGGAATACACTCCTGTGCAGATGCCCCTTGTGATGTCACGCCTGCTGCGCGACAAGAGAGTCCGCTTTCTTCTTGGTCATGCGGTTTCGTTCGTTGGCATCGAGATACCGTTTCCTGATGCGGATGGAGTTTGGCGTGACTTCCACGTATTCGTCGTCACTGATCCACTCGACGGCTTGCTCGAGTGTGTGAATATGCGGCGGCTCAAGCCTGATTGCCTCATCAGCCCCTGAGGCGCGCATGTTGGTAAGCTGCTTCGTTTTGCAGACGTTCACAAGCATATCCTGCTCGCGCGAATTTTCGCCGACAACCATTCCCGCATACACCCGTGTTCCGGGTTCAATAAAGAAGGTGGAACGTTCGGCAAGCTTCCACATTGCATAGGCTGTTGCATCCCCCGTTTCCATGGCAACGAGGGCCCCTTTGGTACGATGGGCGATGTCGCCTTTGTAGGGCTCATACCCGGCAAAGTTGTGATGAAGAATGCCCGTGCCTTTCGTCTGCGTCAGGAACTCGCCGCGGAATCCTATCAGGCCGCGGGCCGGGACGTAGAACTCAAGACGCGTGTTGCCGCTGGCAGAAATCATATTCTTCATTTCGCCCTTGCGGCGTCCGAGATTCTCAATCACCACGCCGATGTGTTCTTCGGGCACATCAATAATAACATGTTCAATCGGTTCGGCAAGGACGTCGTCTATCCGCTTGTAAATGACTTCGGGACGCGAGACCTGCAATTCATATCCCTCCCGCCTCATATTCTCAATAAGAATCGCAAGATGAAGTTCTCCGCGGCCACTCACCTTGAACACATCGGGTGAATCCGTCAACTCAATACGCAGACTGACATTCGAGCGAAGCTCACGCGTCAACCGCTCGGCCAGATTGCGCGTCGTAACGTACTTGCCGTCCAATCCTGCAAACGGCGAGTTGTTGACGATAAAGTTCATCGATAGTGTCGGCTCTTCGATGGCAACGAACGGCAGCGGCGTCGGATCGGCGGCATCGGCAATCGTTTCGCCGATATCGACATCTTCCATTCCTGCAAGCGCGATAATATCGCCGGCACTTGCTTCATGCACTTCAATACGCTTGAGCCCGTCAAACGTGTACACTTTGGTTACTTTGGCGTCTTCAACGACCTTGTCGCGATGGATGATCTTCATCGGCGAACCTAACTTGATGGTCCCGCGGTGCACACGTCCTATCCCCAGGCGTCCGAGATATTCACTGTAATCTATTGTGGTGACGAGCATCTGGAACGGGGAAGCAGTATCGCCGGGCGGCGGCGGAACGGTGTGAACGATGGCATCAAGAAGAGGCTCGAGCGTTGTACTCTCGTCGTCCAATTCCCGTTTTGCAATTCCTTGTTTTGCAATGGCATAGATGGTCGGGAAATCGAGCTGATGATCGTTGGCGCCGAGCGAGAGGAACAACTCGAATACCATATCGAGAACTTCGTGCGCCCTCGCATCTTTCCGATCTATCTTGTTGATGACCACAATCGGTTTGAGATTGAGGTCGAGGGATTTTTTGAGAACGAACTTCGTTCCCGGCAAGGGGCCTTCCGCCGCATCAACCAGCAGAAGAACGCCGTCCACCATCGTGAGCGTGCGCTCGACTTCGCCGCCGAAATCGGCGTGACCCGGTGTGTCAACGATATTGATCTTTGTTCCTTTGTAATGGATGGAAGTATTCTTCGCGAGAATCGTGATACCGCGTTCCCGTTCAAGGTCGTTCGAATCCATTACCCGCGTTACCATTTGCTGGTTTGAGCGGAATGTACCGGTTTGCCGAAGCATGTGATCCACCAGCGTCGTCTTGCCGTGATCAACATGCGCAATAATGGCGATGTTGCGTATATCTTCCCTGCGTGCCGTTGACAATCTGTACCTCTCTCCTTCAAAAAAAGTCGTGGAGAATAGCGTTCGTGCGAACCTTCCCCCAAGAACAAAAAACGCTTCAAGCACTCAACCGCCTGCTCGAAGCGGCATCAATATAGGGATTGACGGGCAGAATTCCAATCACGAAATCTTAATGCTTCTTAATGGGAAATGGAACAGGAGAGTTGGAAACAGAAAGATGTTTGCAGATTCGCCGTGAAGACGTATCTTATGCTGTTTTTAATTCCCGAATGAGGGTAGAATGAACATTTCGTTGTCAAACAAAGTCAGCCTGATAACGGGCGGCTCGCGCGGCATTGGTGCAGCAACAGCGCTGATGCTCGCCGAAGCAGGCTCGGAGATCATCCTCAACTACGCTCGCAACACCGAACGGGCTGGCGCGATTGCAAGCGCGATCCGTGAACTCGGGCGCAAGGTTCTTGTACAAAAGGCGAATGTCGGAAACGCAGCCGAGGCTCGCTCGCTGGTCGAAGCGGGCATCACATCATTCGGCAAGATCGACATCGTCGTGAATAACGCAGGCATCTGGACGTACGGCGAGATTGGGGCGATGGACGAAAAAGTGTGGGATGAGACGATGGATGCCAATCTCAAAAGCATTTTCAATATCTGCAACGCTGTCGTCCCTCACATGAAGCGCAATGGCGGCGGACGAATTATCAATGTCGCTTCAACTGCCGGACAGCGAGGGGAGGCGTTTCACTCGCATTATGCCGCGTCGAAGGGGGGAGTGATTGCTTTCACGAAATCCATCGCCGTCGAGCTTGCGCCGTTCAACATCCTCGTCAACACCGTTGCGCCGGGTTGGGTTGATACGGAGATGACGGAAGCTGCTCTGGGCGATGAAATGTCCAGGAAGGAGATTGCCGCGACCATTCCGCTCAATCGGATCGCAACGCCCGAAGATATTGCCGGACCGGTTCTCTTTCTCGCATCCGATCTTGCGCGGCACATCACGGGCAGCACGATCAGCGTCAATGGCGGCAGCGTGCTTCTGTAACATCGTCAGGATTGTGCTATGATCGTCATGAAATTCGGGGGAACATCCGTTGAGGATGCCTCCGCGTTGCGGAATGTCGCGCAGATTGTTGATGCGCGTCGACGCCTCAAACCGCTTGTCGTCCTTTCCGCCTGCGCGGGAGTAACAAACGCCCTCATCAAAACGGCACACGACGCGGCGGCAGGAAACAAAAAAGAGGCGCTGAAGGGATTTGCGGCGATGCACGAGCGACACAATATGATTGCCGACGAACTGCTCGGCTCCGACGCGCATTCCGCAAAAGAAGTTTTTGAATCGGATTTCGCCGAGCTGCGGCAGCTTGTGCACGGACTTTCCATTTTGAACGAACTGACGCCGCGGGCGCTGGATCAGATTGTTGCACACGGCGAACGCTGGTCGTCAAGGCTTCTCAGTCTATTTCTTCAGAAAGAGAAAATCCCTGCCCTGTTCGTTGACGCGCGAACGGTGATGATTACGGGAAACGAATTCACCAAAGCCGCTCCGCTGTTCGACATCATCGAAGAGAAAGCGAACGAAATCCTTCAGCCTCCGCTCGAAGCCGGAAATATTGTCGTGACGCAAGGATTTATCGGCTCTACAAAAGAAGGCATTACCACGACAATCGGCCGGGGCGGTTCCGATTATTCCGCTGCGATTTTGGGCGCAGTATTGAATGCCGATGAAATCCAAATCTGGACCGACGTTGACGGCTTCCTGACTGCCGACCCGAAGATCGTTTCAGATGCCCGCAAGATTCGTGAGATGACGTTCACCGAAGCGGCAGAGCTAGCCTACTTCGGCGCGAAGGTGCTGCATCCGAGCACGATTCTGCCCGCCGTTCAGAAGAACATTCCCGTCCGTGTACTCAACTCAAGGCGGCCCGAGGGAGAGGGAACCCTCATCACCAACACGGCCCCGGGATATCCGGGCTGCATCGTGAAATCGGTGGCGTACAAAAAGGGAATCACCGTCATAGGCATTCAAAGCACGCGCATGCTCATGGCGCACGGCTTTCTTGCCCGTGTATTTGAAGTGTTCGAGCGCCACAAGAAAAGCGTGGATGTTGTTGTCACATCGGAAGTTGGCGTGTCGCTCACGGTTGACAACGATTCCGATGTAGAGAAGATTGAAGAAGAACTTGCCCGCTTCGCGGATGTGAAAGTCGAGCGAAACAAGGTCGTCTTCTGCGTTGTCGGCGAGCGGATGAAGCTGACAAAAGGCGTAGCCGCTCGGGTCTTCAGCGCGCTTGCCGATGCAAAAGTGAACATCGAGCTGATCTCGCAAGGAGGATCGGAAATCAATCTTACATTCGTTGTTGATGAGGCAGACGTGGACAGGACCGTGCGTGCCCTGCATATCGAGTTCTTTTCGGATAATGCGGAAGAGGCGGGGTTGTTTGATGAGATCCCTGATAACAGTAACAGAGTGTGACACGAGGAGGAAGCATGGCATTCACAACCATCTTGATGAAGAAGTGGAAGGAGATTGCATAAGAAAACATGACCAATCTTGTCACATTTTCCGTTAAGAATTTTCTCTTCCCGCAGATTTTTTTCTTGACACTACTGTATTTCTGACGTACATTTCTCCCGTGATGGGAGAGAGAAACAGAGCCAAGCTCTCTCTCTCTCTCTCTCTCTCTCTTAATATAGCAATGATCTGAAGTTCGATACTCGAATCCTCCTCCCGAACCGCTGAAAGGACGAACATGAGAAGAGAGAAGCTGATTGCGGCGAGGGCCTTCCTGCATACCATTTCCACATCTACTCACTGCCATATCCATACGCTCAAGGGTGAACTATGACTTCGCGCGGAGCTTTCCGTCTGTTCAGCATGTTCATTGCTCTCATGTTTGCTCTGCCGCCGGCGAGAGCCGACGAGCCCCTGAGAACTCTTCAATCGTTCGGCGTTGCCGTTCAGCACGGCCAGCCCGTCTATCCCCTCCCTGCCAATGTTGCCCTTGGCCTGTTCAATCCCGACCCACTCCCAGATTTGTTGTATCATGTTGAAAACACAGTCCAACTCTGGCAGAATAACGGCGATGGTACTTTTGGAATAAGGCCGGTCTTTGAGCGACGAGCGCAGGGAACCATCCTAAAAATGGAGATCCGAAAGAGCAAGATGATGGGGGACAACATTCAAAACCCCGCGAGTTGGGGAGAAATTGTCCTAGCATATGCGAACGGGTCCGAAGAAGTAATTTCGCATACGCGTATTCTGCAGAGTAGGACACCCTTTGCATCACTTCCCCAACACTCCAACGGTCCGCAATTGTGTTTTCGCGAGGTATGGAAGAGTGAACCTAATGCTGGGTTGTGTGACCAAGTTTCCATAGGCGATATCGATAATGACGGCCGGTTAGAAATGGCATACTGGTTCTACTCACCACCCGGACAGCCCGACGTAAACCGGCTTGCCATCTACGAGGTCGTAGGAAACGATTCAATCCGTCTGGACTGGGATACCTTGTTCTACGGTGCAGCGGGAGGTCCGTTTGGCCTGTCGGACATCGATAAAAACGGCCGTAAAGAGATTCTGATTTTTCGTAACGGATGCGCATTTGTTGAATGTTTTGGGCCGGGACAATACCGCTACTATTCCACAAACCTCTACCCTCCCATCACTGGTGCAACATTCCGCATGATGGAAACGGATATTGATCATGACGGCACAAAAGAAATAACAATGCTTACAAGTGATCTCAATGCAGTAGGAGAACAGACGATATTCTCAATTGGTCGATACTCAGGGAAAGGACAGGCCTCGGATGGCACTTGGTCTATATCGTTCAGCACAGTTCAACTTGCCCGCTTCCCATGGTACTCATTTGATATGGCAATTGGACAAATTGATGGTACAGGCCGAGACGAAATTGTCCCGGCAGGAGGATCGTTTGGGGTTAACCAACCTGTCCCAATAAACTATCTTTGGTACAGCGGCATCCCGGGCTTACAACTGTGGCAAAGGCGACAAATCCACACCGGCTTGAAATCGGGAACGGGCGCAGTAATGTTTGCGAATTTGGATAGCGACACGGTCAAAGAGTTCATCAGCGGTGCGCCCGGGCCTATCGGACATGGTTCCATGTTTGCGCTGAAGTATATCTCCGATACAACCTGGACTGTGTTATGGGCCGATTCTTCACTGCGGAACGCACCGCTGTGGGTGAACGCAGGAATGCTTTCCGGCACACCCGTCGTCGCCGGGGCGAATACATTCAGTCCGAACTTCGACACCATTTGGAGCAAACTGAATACGTATGCCGCCAACGGCGCGAGCAATGGGGTTTGGTTGCGAGATTCCGGATCGATTCAACAATTTCATTTCGTCGATATCAATCACAATGAGAAAACAAACCTTGTCTTTGCCCAGTTGTCGCATCAGTTGAACCACAGGCTGGCAGTTTTTGAGGCCGAGGAGCCAACTCGTGTTCCCAACGCGGAGCACTCCCCGGCATCAATCTCATTGCATCAGAATTACCCAAACCCGTTCAACCCGACTACAACGATACGCTTCGAAATTCCTCTTGCCGGCTTGGTTAGCATAGCAGTATTTGACATTGTTGGCAGGGAGGTGAAAACGCTCATCAACGATAACCTGCAAGCAGGGGTGCATAAGGTCACCTGGAATGGAACGAATAGCAAAGGAGGTGATGTGAGCAGCGGCGTGTACCTGTACCGGCTTGTCGTATCCGACCGCAACGGTAATGTGCACAGCGCAATAAAGAGAATGGTTCTCATAAAGTAATCGCATCGACCGGCAGTCAGCCGGCAGAAGAAAGCACGACATATCAGGCTTTTCGCAAGGTAAAAAGAGTCAACTCCGGCACTGTTCCCAACCTAATCGGCGGACCCCAATAGCCGACTCCGCGGTTCACGTACACCCACATGCTGCCGTGTTTGTGCAATCCTTCGATGTACGGTTGGTTGAGCCGTGCAAGATAGTTGCCGGGAAAATACTGTCCGCCGTGCGTATGCCCCGAAAGCTGGAGGTCGAATCCTGCTTTCGCGGCTTCTGCAATGCTGCGCGGTTGGTGGGCAAGGAGAATTTTTGTCAATCCCTCCGGGGCTCCGGCAATTGACGATGAGGGATTCGACCTGTGTGCGCTTCCGAAATCCCCGCCGCCGTAGTCCGTCACGCCCGCGAGAACAATCTTCCCTTCTCCTTTTTCAACGATACGATGCTCATTCACCAGCACGTCGAACCCGAGGTGCGACGCCTCACGCATCCACGAATCAACTCCCGAATAATACTCATGATTCCCGGTGGAGAAGTATGTCCCGAACGGCGCCTTCAGTTCCTTCAGCGGAGCGACATCATCCCGGAGCCACGCAACCGAGCCGTCAACCAAATCTCCCGTAAAGACAATCATGTCCGCTTTCTGATCCAGAATCTGCGCGACAACCTCCTCCACATACTCCCGCTTGATCGTCGGGCCGACATGCAGATCGGAGAATTGGAGAATGCGAAAGCCCTCGAACTCCGGCGGAAGAGTGCCGAGAGGAATATCCACCGATTCGACAGTCGGGCGGCGGTGTGCCTGCATGAATCCGTACCCGCTTGCCGCGGCGGCAAGGCCGATGATGCTGATGTTTGTTGCGTGCACAAGAAATCTGCGGCGATCGTCGTTCACCGGCGCCGGCACTGGATTTTTTGTGAAGATCTTCTTCCCCTTTTCGATGAGTCTGCTTGCCAACACCACAAGATCACGCAAGACAAAGAAGGTCAGCACGAGCGTGAAGAACCCCATGACGATGTAGCCGAGATAGGAAAGAATGTCCAGCACGCTGCTTTGAACGCCCGCAAGGAAGAAGGCAAACGGGACCTGGGGAATGAGAAACAGGAGAATCACCACAGCCCGGGCAATGCGCGCCTGTTCGCGAGTGAATTGCGCCGCCTTGATAACCCGCCTGCCGACATACCAATGCGCCAGCCCGATGACGCCGAACCATATAGAGAAGAAGATGAGAAATTGAAGTCGCATGTACTCTGTTACAGATTTGTTTGTTGGAGAACTCGTTGCACAGTCAAACGGCAAAACGCGTTCGATAGTTTCAATCTATGCAATTCCCTGATTTTTCCATCGCGAGATGCCTGCTGCGACGCTGTGGTTGCATTGCCATTCGGAACCCTTTTCTCTATATTTTTCCTTAAGAATAATGCCACAAAGGAACCAAGAACTCGAAGGATTCACAAAGGATTGGAGGAGACTGGGATTTGTGAATTCTTCGTTACTTGAGTCTTTGTGGCTTCATCCGTACATAAAGTACAGACATCTGAACTGAGGAAAGGTGGCGTTATGGCTCTCTCAAAGAAAGCAAAAATCTGGATCATAATTCTAGGTATCCCCGTTGTGTTGATTCTCGGCGCAATCGGCGTTCTGAAATTCTACTTTACAAACGAGCGACTGAAAGCCCTTCTGATTCCGCAAATCGAATCGGCCACCGGACGGCAAGTCACCATCAACGATATCAGTCTGAACATCTTCCCCGCCATTGCTTTGGACGTCCGCGGTCTCACGATTGCCAACAAGGCGGGCTTTTCCGAGAAGCCGATGCTAGCCCTCGACAGAATGTTGGTTGATGTGAAGCTGCGTCCCTTGTTTGACAAACGAGTTGAGATTTCATCCCTCCTCCTCGAAAAGCCGAGCTTGATCCTTGAGACAAATGCTGACGGGTCGGTGAATTACAGGGAGAAAGCCGCTCCGGGCGCTGACGAGCCTGCGCCGACGGGCGAACCTGCAAGCATAGCCGGAGTCCTCCTCTCCGACCTTCGCATCATCAACGGATATATCGAGCTGGTTGACCGCCGCTACAATTCGAAGCAGGTGTACGGTGGTTTCCACGAGCAGGCGAGCGTTGATTTCAATCCCTCCACCAACATTGCACGCATCGAAAGCAAAACCGCCATTGATTCGTGGAACTACGGTTCTCTAACCTCGATGCTTATCACCGATTGGCGCATCACCGCTGACGCAACGCTTCTCTTCGATGTAGCGAAAAACCATCTCACCATCGAAAACGGCAAGGGTTTTTTGAACGGCATTCCGATGGATGTTTCGGGAATGGTGGATATGATGGACAAGCCGACGATGGATCTGGCGATTGAAGCAAAGAATGTGAATGTTGCACAGCTTCTGAATCTGACTCCGCGGGAGTATGTGGAGAAGATCAAAGGCGTGAAAGGAAACGGCGAGGTAGAGGCGAAGTTCCTCATCAAAGGAATGTACGACAGCGAAACACAGACGCTGCCCGACATTACAGGCAACATCAACTCGACGAACGCGTCCATTCAGTATCCCGATATCCCGAAGCCGATCACGAATATCAACATCGTTTCTGATTTTGTCAGAACAAAAACAACGCAGGAATTCCACATCCGAAAACTCTCCGCCAATCTCGGGCAGAATCCCATTTCGGCGACTGTTGATGTGGTGAACTTCGATGATCCCTCGCTGACCATGGCAATCAATGCGGCATTGAATCTTGCCGAGGTGAAAGACTACTATCCCGTTGAGGCGGGCACGACACTCAGCGGCAACATGAAAGCCAACGTTAACATTGCCGGGAAAACAAGCAACCCAGACGCGATGAAGGCGTCCGGCAATATGGAATTCCAAAGCGTCACGATTGCGACAGCAACAAGCAAGAATCCGGTAAAGGATATGAACGGCACGATTACGTTCAACAACCAGATTCTTGAATCGAAGAAACTTTCGATGACGATCGGCAAATCGGATCTGGCGCTGGCGTTCACCGTCAGAAATTATCTTTCGATGATGTCGGATAAAAAAGATGCGCCGAAAGCGACGGCGAATGCGTCGCTCACCTCCAATCGGCTCTTTACTTCCGACATCATGAGTGATGACGAGACGAAGCCTGCGGGTGGCACAGCTCAACCGAAACAGGCAAAAGCGGCAATGCCTCTGCCAAATGTTGACATGGACATTGCAGCAAACATCGGCACGTTGACCATGCAGAAGTTTGAGATGAAAGATGTACGCGGCACGATGAAAATCGCCAACGGCATCATCAATATGCAGAACCTGACGATGAAGATGTTCGACGGCGCGATTGCGAGCAAGGGCTCGATCAATCTGCAGAATCCGGAACGTCCAACGTTCAACCTGAATCTTGACATGAGCAGCCTCAACGCGAACACGGCATTGTCCTCGTTTACATCGTTCGGGCAAAGACTGCTGGGCGATCTGAATATGAACATCCAGATCAACGGAGCGCTGGATGATACGCTTGGGCTTATACCATCCTCGCTGAATGCGAGCGGCAAAGCCGGTGTCAACAACGGCAAGGTGCAAGGCGTGAAAGTGAATCAGCAAATTGCGAGTCTGCTCAGTGTTCCGGATGTAGCGGAAATCAATTTCAAGGATTGGGTGAATGCGTTCAGCATCAAAGACGGGCGGGTTAACATCCCCGACTTGAATATTGCAGCCCTCGGTGCCGACTACACAATCGCCGGCTCACAAGGATTGGACGGGTCGATGGATTTCAAGATGGCGATGCTGCTTTCCGAGGCAACGTCGGCAAAGGCGAGTGTTCCGGGATTTGCAGGCGAAGCGCTGAATGCGTTGAAGGAACCTAACGGCAGATTGAAGCTCGATTTCCTCGTTGGTGGAAGCGCCGATAACCCGAAAGTCCAGCTTGACACACAATCGCTGCAGGCCCGTGCCGCCGAGTTCGCAAAATCAAAGCTCGACGCCGAGAAGCAAAAACTGCAACAGAAACTTGAGGATGAGGCGAAGAAAAAAGGGGGGGATCTTCTCAAGGATTTGCTCAAGAAGAAATGAGGACATATCCGTAGGGACGTTCAATTGAACGTCCCTGCACCTACCGTGAAGACCATCCGCCCTAAACAATCCCTCGGACAGAATTTCTTGCGCGATGAGAACATCGCCCGGAAGATCGTAGGCTCGATGAACATTCAGCCCGGCGATCTCGTTCTCGAAATCGGACCCGGAGAAGGGGCACTCACCAAGTATCTCGCACAACAAACCAACGGACTGATAGCAGTTGATTTAGACCGGCGAGCCGTTGATCATATGCACGGGTTGTTTCCCGGCGGAGAAGTGGAAATTCTCCATCAGGATTTTCTGGAATCAGATTTCGGGGGGATTCTCAGGAAGCGTACAGCAGCACAACTTCGCATCATCGGCAACATTCCGTACAACATTACCAGCCCGATTCTCTTTCATATCCTGGATCATCGTCAGCACGTGGGGGATGCAACGCTGATGATGCAGAAGGAAGTAGCGAAGCGGTTGGTGGCGAAGCCGGGCACGAAAGACTACGGTATTCTCGCCGTGTTCTGCCAACTGTTTGCCGATGTCGAGCTATTGTTCGATGTTTCGGCAAAGTGTTTCTTCCCTCCTCCCAAAGTCACATCGTCGGTCGTTCGCATGAAGATGCTCGGGGCGCCCCGCTATCCGGTCAACGACGAGGTATTCTTCCGGAAGATGGTCCGCTCCATTTTCGGGAAGCGACGGAAGACGCTGCGCAATTCGCTGGGGTATTTCCTCGACCCTCTCCCTCACTTGCCGGAACGTTTCGATTTAACGAGACGGCCGGAAAACTTGTCGCTTCGTGAATTGGCAGAGTTGGGAAACATGCTTGCAACACAGAGAGAATAGAAGGCGACGTGTCCGGCCTCAAACACCGGCGTTTTTTCGGTTGCTTCTCGCTGCCTCATCGGCTATATTTTTCTAATAGAACCACGCCTGTTTCGCGACAGGGGATTCATTGACCGTTACAAGGAAAGTGACGATGAAAAATGTGTTTGCGATTGCAGCAATGTGCTGCCTCATTTCGGTTTTGCAGAACAACACGGCTGCCCAGTACGCCGACGGTTTCTGGCAGGACGTTGCCGAGTCAGCGATCTCGCCTTCGGGTGAGCGACTGATTATTCCGGTCGCATACAGAACCGTAACGTTAAATTTGCCAGGACTGACTGGTCTTCTGTCTCAGGTTCCCTGGGAGGAGAACGTGCGGGCTTACCATTCACAGGTTCTGCTCAGCCTTCCGCTTCCCGATGGATCGTTCGGACGCTTCCGCATTGTTGAGTCTCCGATCATGGCACCGGAACTTGCCGTACGCTATCCCGAAATCAGAACCTATCTCGGTCAAGGAATCGACGATCCGACGGCAACCGTCCGTTTCGATGTAACACCGCGGGGATTTCACGCAATGATACTCTCCGCCGGGCCGACCGTCTACATTGACCCGTACAGTCGCGGCACTACGCAGCACTACATCAGCTATTATAAACATGCAGTACTTTATGAAGAAGCACGCCGGTTTGAAGAGATCGGGGTTGAAGATCCGGACGGGCACATGGCGGCAGAGATTGCTTCGCTCGTAGCGGCAAATCGCTTTACATCAATCGGCGAACAGTTGCGGACATACCGGCTGGCGTTGGCGTGTACCGGTGAGTACGCGACATTTCACGGAGGCACGAAGCCGCTCGTACTTGCGGAAATGGTTACCGCAATGAACCGCGTGAGCGGCATCTACGAACGCGAGGTGGCAGTCCGCATGGTCTTGATTCCGAACAACGATACATTGATCTATCTGAACGCGGCAACGGATCCTTACACCAATAACAGCGGCTCGACGATGTTGGGCCAGAATCAAACAACCCTTGACAACATCATCGGGAATGCGAACTACGACATCGGCCATGTGTTCAGCACAGGAGGAGGAGGCATTGCGGGACTCGGCGTTGTCTGCCGTACAGGCAACAAGGCTCGCGGTGTTACGGGGCTCCCCTCACCTATCGGCGATCCGTTTTACGTTGACTATGTTGCCCATGAAATGGGGCATCAGTTCGGGGCAAATCATACGTTTAACGGCAGCTCCGGATCGTGCAGCGGCGGAAACCGGAATGCCTCGACGGCGTACGAACCCGGAAGCGGCTCCACGGTTATGGCATACGCGGGTATTTGCAGTCCGCAGAACATTCAAAACGCCAGCGACGATTACTTCCACGCCGTCAGCATCGACGAGATTGTCGCTTACACAACAACTGGCTCGGGCGGAGGCTGTCCTGCGGTTACATCAACGGGGAACAATGCCCCGACCGTTGATGTCCCGGGACTCGGGATAACAATTCCGTTGGGAACGCCGTTCTTCATGCCGGGGTCGGCATCGGATTTCGAGAATGATCCGCTCACGTACACGTGGGAAGAGTTCGACCTTGGACCGGCGGGACATCCCAACACACCGAGCGGCAATGCGGCAATCTTCCGCAGTTTCAAAGGTACAATTGCGGATTCCTTACGCTACTTCCCGCGCATGTCCGACATTCGCAACAACACCCAAACGATGGGTGAAATTCTTCCAAGTTATGCGCGCACTCTCACCTTTCGCCTGACTGCACGCGACAATCGGGCAGGAGGAGGAGGAGTGGGATTTGGTTCCACCGCAATTACGGTAAGTAGTGCGGGGCCGTTCATAGTCACATCCCCGAATACTTCCGTCACGTGGCTCAGAAACTCCGTGGATACCGTGAGATGGAACGTTGCGAACACGAATATTCCCCCTGTCAGTTGCACGAACGTGAATATCCTCCTCTCAACAGACGGCGGACTTACGTATCCGACGGTGCTGGCGGCAAACACACCGAACGACGGAGTTCAGGCGGTGACTATTCCGAACGTTCTGACGACCACCGCCCGCATAAAAATCGAAGCGGTGGGAAACATCTTCTTCGATATCTCGAACGTGAACTTCGCCATCGGGCCGGTCGCCTCTCCAGCGCTGGTTTCTCCCGCAAATACCGCAACGGGGATTCCCACATCCACCGCTCTCCATTGGCGCACAGCAAACGGAGCGTCGACATACCACGTGCAGTTCTCCAACGACCCCGGCTTCGGCACCCTGATTGTGAATGACTCCACACTGACGGACACCTCGCGCGCACTCAGCGGATTGAACAACAATACGTTGTACTATTGGAGAGTACGAGCGAAGAACGCCGAGGGAGTGAGCGGCTGGTCGGAATCCTGGAATTTCAGAACCATCATTGCTCCGCCCGCTGCACCGGCACTTGTGTCACCCCCGAACAATGCCGTCAACCAGCCCGTCTCTTTGACACTGCAGTGGAGTTCGGTCATCTTCGCAACGTCTTACCAGCTTGAAGTTGCTACCGATTCCGCGTTTACGGTAATAGTTGTAAGCGACTCAGTGGCAGGAACATCACGCGGAGTCACGCTCATGAATGAAGTCAAATACTACTGGCGTGTGCGTGCCCGCAACGCTGGCGGATTGGGGAACCCTTCCCCCATCTGGAACTTCACAACCGAGGCGGCGCTATCGGTGGCGGGGCGACAAGGGATTCCGTCCGATTTCCAACTGATGCAGAACTTCCCCAATCCGTTCAACCCGTCAACAGTGATCGAGTTCGCGTTACCGCGCGAAGTGAACGTGACGATGGAGGTGTTCAGTCTTATCGGGGAACGTGTTGCGTTGCTTGTTAATGAGAAGAAAACTGCAGGGTATCACTTCGTCGCATTCGATGCGAAGGGACTCGCCAGCGGATTATACATCTACCGCCTGCGAGCAGGAGATTTTATACAAACGCGAAAGCTCGTATTGTTGAGGTAGGAAATACTCGGGAATTCGTATCAAAGCCCGCTTCGGCGGGCTTTGATGTTTAATGAGATCGTGCAACGAGAGAGTTCCAACACATTTGGGCGATGCGGGCTATAATCAGCTCATTTGTCTCGTCGTTTTCCTTTGAGTTCGACACGAAGACAGCAATGGCACAGTGCCTTCCGTCGGGCAGCGTCACGATGCCAATGTCGTTTACTGCGGCCGCTACTCCTGAATTGTCACGCCCCGAAGTTCCTGTCTTGTGCGCAACGATGGTTCCCGCAGGCAGGCTGCCCCTGATTCTCTTCGGTCCGGTTGAGGTCTCGACCATGATCTTCCACAGGAAGTCGAACCCGTTTGAAGAGAGCAGGCTTCTCCGATAAAACAACTCGAGCAATTGCACGGCGGCGACCGGCGTTGTCCAATTGGTGAATTGAACATCCCAGGCTTTGTGCATTTCCTCCTCTGTCGATTTTATAGAGACATCATGAACTCCCAAACCGTGTATATATTCCTCCACTTCCTTGGTCCCTCCAACAAGTCTGAAGAGAATATCACATCCATTATTGTCACTTTGAGAGACGGTGTACGCGAGAATCTCGCTCAACGGAAGTTCGATTCCTGCATCAGGATACCTATCCCTCAAGGGGCTCCACGTATCGGGCAACAGATCCTGTTTCGTAATTCTGATTCTCTGATCGAGGGCGAACTCGCCTTCACCCACCTTATGAAGAACGGCCAGCGCGAGATGGAATTTGTAGACGCTTTGCATCGCGTAACGCGTATCGCCGCCAACGACTACTAATTCCCCGTTGTCGAAATCCATGATTGCAACACCAACATCGGCCTGCTTTGTTTTGAGAAATTCCTCAATATCGGTTTTCAGCCTGCCGGTTTGAGCAACGGCGGATTGAAACAGGAGGAGAGCCAGAAAGCCCGCGGCCGCAGATTTCAGGAGAATCATGGAGTCCTTTCTTTTTGATTGACGAATCCGTACTTCACAAACGCAAAACTTCCGAACGCCCGCAACGCTTCCGCCTGGGCATGCACAGTGCCGATGTCGCCCACCTTGTATCCGTCTTCCCCGCCGTGCAGGTTCCATCCGTTACGGATGCCGTTATCGCTTTCCCGATGCAGCGTAACGGTTGCCTTCCCGTGACCGTTCGTCCACACGTGGTCGAGCATACGCTCGATCTTGCCCGGCAGATCGGCGAGTTCGTCGGGCGCAAGCAGATAGGCTTCGAGCAGAAAATTCACAAACGCGCCGTTGCCATCCATATGTGTTTGGTAAAAATCGGTTTGATCGACCCAGTTTGCCTCGGGGCTCATGATATGCCGTGCAGTGGCAACGGCAATCTTCCTGTACTTCTCGTCATTCGTCGCACGATACAGGGCTGCTGCCACGGCACAGTATCCGGTTCCATGCCACGGTAACTCTTTGCCGAACGCCGCACGGCCCGGTCGCCCCTCCCATCTTCCGTTTCCCTTGTACAGAGTCTTTTCGACGCCCGGTATGTGGCCATCACCGTTCCACACAAGCAGCGCATCGTCGAGATAGCGCTGTTCTCCCGTTGCGTTGAAGAGCAAGCAGGCAACCGTCACCATCTGATTCATATTGCTGTTGGTAAAGATCGGCTCGTTCACGCGCGCAGCAGGGGGCCAATTGTACCATGTCCAGAACCCTTCGTGGTTGGAAAGCCGCCCCTCCTTGCGTGCGCCGTCGTAGCGCTTCGCGGCATTCGTTACGAGCGGCGTGTTGATCTTTCCGGTAACATCCCACCACTTGAGTTCTGCCAGCGCAGCCCATGCCCTGTCGTCCACCCAGTATCCGTTGTCGAGTCTGGTCAGATTCCGCTCGACGATATGATACCGCAGCAGCGTGCTGTCCCGCGTCACAGCAAACAGAAACGCATCGCCGATTGCTCCGTACGCCCCTTCCCAACCGGGAGTGTAGACGCGGTGGAAGAGTTTTCCGATTGCGTAGGCACGTTGAAGCCAGAGTTCGGCAGGTTCATATTGCTGTGAGATTGCAGGGACCGGTTGACCGGGGGCCGTCTTCCCTTCTTGCCTCGAAAGATAAATGATAGCCGCAACCAGAAGAATAGCACCAACCGCGAACAGGATTATCGTTGCATTTCCAATTCGCGAAACGACTTGCTCCTTGTTATACCTCTTTGTTTTCGACAGCTTCGTCAATTCTTTACCAATGTCATGATCATATTGCGCGGACTAAGGGAACTGCCCGCCTCACTCAACGAATCAACAAGAATTTCCTTGTTGCACTTGATTTTTCTGTCTGCAACTTGTACACATACACCCCGCTCGCGAAACCGCCCGCAGAGAACTTCACGGACTTGAACCCCGGAATCTGAACATCATCCACCAACGTTGCGACCTCCCGGCCCAGAACGTCAAACACTCTAAGCGTAACATGTCCGCCTGTTAAAAGTTGATAGCTGATGGTCGTGGCCGGATTAAACGGATTCGGGTAATTCTGATGAAGAACAAATGCATCCGGCACAATCTGTCCGGGATTCACGGATGTCAGTTGAATGAACGGCGAGTAGAAAACCGTGCCGAACACCGCGCTATCAGGCCGGTGGTAAATCCAGCTCTCGATTACCAGAGAATCGTTCGACCCCCAGTAGTTGTTTTGGGCGGCAATATCTTGTGTACCGTTGTTGTACAGTTGATAGATGGTGCCGCCGTTATTATTGTTGTCGAATATATTCTTGCCGTCGTCCGTCGTGTCGGCATTGGTAAGATCGCCAATCACCGGTTTCGGCGAATTGTTGAGTCCGGCTGAAGAGACGATCGTGATACCCCAGTAATTGTCTTTCAGGATATTCCCTGTGATAATCGGAGAGTTGGATGGCCCGCCGGTCTGAATCGTGATTCCGCTTCCTGAAACAAGCGGATCGGGATTAATGCGGTTGTTCTCGATACGATTGTAGCGGATGATCGGGCGCAACGTTCCCCCGGCACTCAATCCCTGTACAACAATCCCAAAACTGTTGTTGTGGAGATAGTTGTGCTCGACAAGCGCATTGCACACATCGCTGCCGGTTAGGGTCACAAGACTGATTGCTCCCGCCCGGAAATAATTCTGATTGTAGATTTCATTTCCGCGGATGATCGGATTGTTCGTTCCCTGCCCACCAATGGCAATCGCATTGCGGGCTCCGGTATTTTGATAGTTGTTGTACCGGAACAGATTGTCTTCAATGAGAGGCGACGAATTGACGTTGGCGGTGATCGCGGATTGGCGATTGTACTCAAACACGCAATCCCTGATCGTCGGGCTTGCTTCGAAGCAACGAACGGCGTTCGTGCTGTTCTTGGTAAAGAGGGAGTTCGAGATTGTTGTGTTGGCGTTGAAGCAATACACAGCGTCCACCGCGTTCATGATCCTGCAATAGGAGATCACACAGAGAGAATCAACCGACGTATCATCAAACCGGAAGCCGCGATACCAGCCCGCACTGTCAACGCTGCCTTTTACAATAATCGAGTCGGTTGCCGTTCCGATGGCGCGCAGGATGCCAAAGACTGTGAAGCCTTTTCCCGTTCCTTGTGTGACAGTAACGACGGATCCCGGCACAATATCCAGCCTGTCGTTTGCCGAGATTGTGATCGTATCCGTCATCGTGTAGTCGGGAAAGGTACCCGTCAGCGTGCCGCCGGAAAACACAACGAGACTGTCAAGATTCCACTGCACGCCAGTGTTGGGCGTCGTATAGCCCGCGAAGGCGTGACCGGTGATGATCGAAACAAACAGAATGAAGAGAGTTCTTAGCATAGGGGTTCGTTCGAAATGAATGTAGCTCGATAAAATGTAGGGACTGAGGCAACCAACTGCAACATTCGCAACACATCAACGGGGTTCAAGCAACACCATCGTCTCCATTGTTGCGGTTCCGGGAAACATGTCGAAGGGTACGGCACGTGCCGGCTTGTACCCGTGCCTCTCCCACCGTTTCAGCTCGGTTGCAATCAAATCAATCTCGCAGAAAATGTGAAGCACGCGCCGGGGTTGTTTCGCGGCAATACCCTCGATAACACCAGCTGACGTCCCTTTGCGGGGAGGGTCGAGAAGCACAATATCATGCTTCCGTATACTCGACATGATTCGCTCAAGTGATTCGTCGTTGATATCACTTCGGATGAAGCGAACGTTGGGTACTTTTTGCCGCTTTGCGTTGGCAATTGCTGATTCAACTGACAGAGCCGACACTTCTACCGCAATCACAGAATCCACGCTTCCGGCAAGACACAACCCGAACAATCCGTATCCGCAATACAAATCGAACAACGTTGATTCCTTGGCCGGTTGCAGAAGTTGATCTGCGGTGTGAACCATCTTTTCAAGAATCGCCTGATTGATCTGTGAGAACGAGAGCGGCGAAAACAGGAAACTCCTCCCCATTGTCCGGTGGAAGATCTCGGGTTTGCCGAACAGTTTCTTGAACCTCGGCCGTGAGTCCGGACTCCTCGAACCAAGATAGTACCCAGGACTTGTCGTATCCTCATACATGAACACACCGGTGATGCTCCCACTTTTTTTCGTGAGGGATTTGGAGAGCGTGTTGGCAGCGTGAACGGCTTCGGGGGAGATATCATTTACATTAAAAATGACAGTTTGTTCCGAGTAGTTTCCTTTGATCACCACATGATTCAGGACTTTCGCGAGTTTCTTGGCATACGGTTTGGAAATACTCTCTTGAATATGCTTGTAGATAGTGCTATGCGCGCTCGGTTCGATGGCACATCGCATAACTGGAAACGGCTTCAGTTCACCTGCTTCGTTCGGGCTGATGAGTCCGAGCCGGACAGAATCACGAAACGAGAACATACGGCGCTTTGTTGTGGTGCGGTACTCTCTGCCGAGAGGGGATCGGATGAGCGGGTCAAGGCGGCATGAAACCCTCAGCGTCTTCCAGAATTTCTGCAATGCCTCATTCTTCAATACGGCTTCCGCATCGTACTCCAGATTCACGGCATGACACAGCCGGCATCGTTGCCCGGTCGGAGACTGGCATTCGCCTTCGCCGAGCAGGCGGGGAGAAATCTGTGCTGCTGTAATGGTTGAGAAGAGAACCTCTTCAAATAGCTGCATGAACTCTTTCGATGCGAGACGGATACCGGCTCGTCTCAACAGGTGCACATTAATGGGAAAGTTGGTGAAGTGATTTTTCGAGCAGGGGCAACATCTCTCGAATCTCGGCCAGCGAGACTGCTCCCACGGAAAGTCTGAACCATCCTGACTCTTCATTCATTCCGAACGCCTGAAACGGCACAATGGCCAATCCCGCGTGATGCAAGAGGTAGCGGCGTATGTCCTCGTTTGTGTCAAGCATGTCGCCCGACGGTGTCTTTCTTCCGTTCAACGCGAAGCGGGCTGTCAAATATATCGCGCCCATCGGAGTAATCGCATCGACCGGCAAGCCCTGCTTGCGTAACAAGAGAAGGCCCTTGTACAAGGCATCAAGTCGTGATTGCAGTCCCGCCTTCATTTTCTTGTGGTATGCTTTGACCTGATCGGTGGCGCTCAGGAGTTTGGCTACCGCGACTTGCTCGGCACGCGGCGCCCATGCCCCGACATGCCCGATGATGCTCGACATTTTCTGAACTACATCCGGCGGACCGACAACCCAGCCGACGCGAACTCCCGTTGCGGCAAACGGTTTTGAAATGCCGTCAACGAAAACCGTGTACGGCTCCATTTCGGGACGCAGAGTTACCGGATTGTAATGCACGGTCGCGCCGAATGTCAGCATCCAATATACTTGATCATACATTACAAACAGCGGTCGCTCATCGTGTCCGCGGCGCGCATTCTCCTCCAACACAAGATCGCAGATTTCCTCCAGCGCCTCTTTGCTGAACGCCGTTCCGGTCGGATTCAGCGGAGAGTTGAGGGCAAGCAATCGTGCTCCACGAATATGCGGCTCGAGATCTTTTCGTGTGGGGAGAAAAGCGTTTTCGCTGTTACAGATAACAGGTACGCCTTGCGCCCCGACCTGATGGCAGTAGTGATTATTGTTCCACGACGGAACCGGATACAGGACACGATCTTCCGGGTCAACAACTGCGCGATACGTGCCGTAGATTCCCGGACGCGACCCGCCGGTCACAAGCACGGATTCCAAAGGATATTTCAGATTGAGCCACCGTTCATAGAAGACAAGAATGGATTTCTTCAGCGGCAGCATACCATCGGAAGGAGGGTAATTCGTTTCGCCGCGCTTCAATGCTTCCCTGATATTCTCTTCTAAGAATTTCGGGATTCTGAATTCCGCAGGACTGAAATCGCCTACCGTAAGATTGCAGATGGTTTTCCCTTCCGCCACCATGCCGCGAATATCTGCAGCAATTTTCAGAATCTCCGACCCGATCAAACCCCCGGCCATCGCCGAGACCCGACGCGCTGCACGGTGGGAAACGTTTCGCTCCGCCTTAACAAGATGTTCTTTCTGCATAAGGTGTCTCCGTCGTGGAAGTTACCTGTGTCTGGAAATGAATATAGTGTTTTCACGATGAAGAAGGAACGGAGCGAGGAATCGCGAAGGGGACACTGCACGGACGATTGTAGAAACAACAAGGCCCACACATTATCAGAACGGCATGAGGTGAGCAGAACTTCCAGAATCTGACGAAACTCTTATGGCATATTCATTGAACCTATGTGAGCAAATCGGATTCCTACGACTGCCTTGGAATGTGTACATGAAACAACTTAGCGAAATTCGTTCGTCGTACCAATTCAAACTCATTGCTGCATTTGCTGTTCCGTGGTTAGCCGTTGTTGTGTTCGGGCTAACGTTCTATCCCGGGAAGCAGAAGGCATTCAGCACAGAGGCGGCACTCAAGCAGGCGCTGACGCTGAGTGAAATGCTTGCGTTCTCTGTCGGCACCGGACTCACGGAAAACAACTATGAAATGGTTGAACGTGCTTTTGAATGGACAAAAAAGGATAGCAATGTCTCGTATGTGACTATCCAGGACGAGGGGGACAGTTCCATTCTTGCATATAATCCCCGGCAATCAGCCGTAGGAAAGAGTTCAAAGCTCTTCACCGAGAGGCTTATTGATATTGGCGAGTCAAGCATCACTGTGTATACGCCTGTTGCAAATCAGTCGCGCAGATTAGGAACGATCATACTGGAATATTCGCTGGATCTTTATCAGAATGAGATTGCCGATCAGCGCCTTGTCTCCATAATCGTCAGCAGCATTATCTTTGCGATAGGACTCTATGGCATCGTTTTGCTTGCTCGAGAAGCGGCGAAAGTCCGGCAATACAACAAGGGCTTGATCAAGGCAACAGCACGGGCAACCGAGCAGGCAAAAATGCTCGAAGTGAAAGCAGCAGAACTGGAACAAGCCCGGAAGACTGCGGAACGGAATGCCAAACACAAATCGGAATTTCTGGCTAATATGAGCCACGAAATCCGGACGCCGATGAACGGCATTCTCGGCATGACGGAGCTTGCGCTCGACACCAATCTTTCGGTGGAGCAGAAGACATATCTCGATACCGTGAAGAGTTCGGCGGAAGCGCTTCTGACAATCATCAATGACATTCTCGATTTCTCGAAGATCGAATCCGGCAAGCTTGAACTTGAATCCACCGAGTTTGACATCCGCGACACCATCGGGCTCGTGTTGAAAGCGCTGGCTGTTCGTGCGCATCAGAAAGACCTTGAACTTGTCTGCAATATCGCATCCGATGTCCCGATGCGCGTAATCGGCGATCCGGTTCGCATCAATCAGGTTATCACAAACCTCGTGGGCAACGCCGTTAAATTTACCGAGCGGGGGGAAATCTCACTCAATGTGCATTGTGAGACCCTTGGAGATGATTCTGTTGTGCTCCGATTTTCCGTCAAGGACACCGGTATCGGCATCCCGGCCGACAAGATGAAACGCATATTCGAGCCGTTCTCGCAAGCAGATCATTCCGTGACGCGAAGATTTGGCGGAACAGGACTCGGCCTCACCATCTCGCAGCAACTCATAGAGATGATGGGGGGGAAGCTTGCTGTAGAAAGCGAAGTCGGCAAGGGAAGCACATTCCACTTTGCTTCACATTTCGGATTACGGCAACAGCAGCCTGCACGCTTCGTCGCTCCTGCCGAACTTTCGCTCGACGGACTTCCGGTACTCGTGGTGGACGACAATGCCACCTCCCGGTATATTCTCGAAGTCATGCTCTCCAACTGGCGCATGAAGCCGCGCCTTGTGGATGGAGGCCGTGCCGCTCTTGAAGAGATGGATCGAGCCAGAAAGCACGGAACGCCCTTTGCGCTGATGCTGCTTGATATCATCATGCCGGACATGGACGGTTTCGAACTCGCACAGGAAATGCAACATCGCGGACTGATGACGGAAACGCATGTCATCATGCTCTCGTCGTCAACTCAAAAAGGAAATGCCGACCGTTGCAGGGCATTGGGCATCCATACATATTTGAAGAAGCCGATCATTCAATCAGAGCTGTTCGACGCGATCATTGAAACGCTGCACGCACATCCCACAGTCGTGGCCAACACGGCACACAAGGTCGTAACAAACGGACCAAAGCTTCAACGTCCGCTATATCTTCTCCTTACGGAAGACAATCCCGTCAACCAGATGTTTGCCATTGCTATTCTCGAGAAGAAGGGGCATCGCGTGCGGGTTGCAAACAACGGGCAGGAGGCAATCGACATTCTCAACAAGGAACAGTTCGATGCAGTGTTGATGGATATTCAGATGCCCGTGCTAGACGGGTTGGAGGCAACACGCCGGATTCGCGCTGCTGAAGAAGGAACGAACAGGCATATCCCCATCATTGCCATGACTGCACACGCAATGGAACGCGACCGTGAAGAATGCCTGCACGTCGGCATGGACAACTACATCTCGAAACCGATTCGTACCGAGCATCTCTTTGAAATCCTCGACGGCATTGCGCCCTCCGTTGAGATACCGGACGCGCAGCAACCCGCGCAGGTCGCCGCCGGCCCGATGCTGACATTTGAAAAACCTGTACACGGTACAGACTCTGTCATTGAAGATCCATCAGTATTTGATCGAGCAGACGCTGTTGAACAATGTCTCGGCAGCAACGAGATGTTGACGCAGCTGGCTCGTGTCTTCCTGCAGAACGCTGATCAGATGATGGCTGCAATCGACTCAGCGATCAACGATCAGGATCCGAAGGCCCTTCACCGTTCGGCACACACGTTGAAAGGTGCCGTGGGAAATCTTGCAGCCAAGAAGACGTACGACGCAGCGCTGCAACTCGAACAAATGGGCCGCAACAATAACCTACGTGGTGCTGTCGAAGGGTTTGAGCGACTCCGACAACATCTCCGGCAGTTGAGACTTCATCTGCAGGAATTCGAGCAGGTTGCTGCATAATCGATCAGGACAAATGTATCATGATACAATCAGAAAAGACACGAATTCTCATAGCGGAAGATGAGCCCACCCAGGCTCTTAAGCTGCAATTCATTCTTCAGCAAAGCGGCTATGAGGTTTCCGTTGCGGAAAACGGCATGCACGCGCTCGATTTGATCAGACAGCAGCCCCCTGCTCTTGTCATCAGTGATATCATGATGCCTGTGATGCATGGCTATGAACTCTGCAGGGCGATTCGAGCCGATGAATCGTTGAAGAATATGCATGTCATTCTCCTGACTTCGCATTCAAACCCAACAGACGTGCTCCACGGATTGGAATCAGGAGCGGACTCTTTTGTGACCAAGCCCTACAATGCAAAGAGTCTCCTCGCCCGCGTCCACCAGATCTTGTCAACCACGGCCGAAGGAACTTCCGGCAATGCGCGGCCAACCGTCGATATTACCTTCGACGGGGAGAAGTACTCCATCAACTCCAGCCGGCAACAGATACTCAATTTCTTCGTCTCGACCTATGAGTCGATGATTCAGAAAAATGCCGAGCTGGCAAAGGCCCGCGACGAGTTGCAGTCGCTCAGCGAAAATCTCGAACGCAAAGTCGGGGAGCGAACACAGTGGCTGCAGGAAGAAATCAAGGAACGTCAACGCGTCGAAGAACAGATTCGCGAGCAAGCCGCCCTTCTTGACAAAGCGCAGGACGCGATTGCTGTTCACGATCTCGAGGGAAATATCGTGTACTGGAACGAAAGCGCCACTCGAGTATATGGTTGGGGCGCTGACGAAATCATCGGAAAGAACGCGGAAGAGATTCTCTACAAGGAAGTGTCGACTGCAGCCGCCAATAGTCCCCTCAGACGGGCCCTCGAAAACGGCGAGTGGAGCGGCGAGCTCAAGCAAACGACCAAAGACGAAAAAGATATCACAGTACAGAGCCGATGGACGCTCGTTCGCGACAACAACGGTGAGCCCAAGTCCTTACTGGTAATTAACTCTGATATCACCGAAAAGAAGCGACTCGAGGCACAAGTCCTGCGCACGCAGCGTATGGAAAGCATCGGCACGCTTGCCGGCGGTATTGCACACGACTTGAACAATGTGCTCTCGCCGATTCTGCTGTCCGTCAACCTCCTTGAACGAAAACTTCCGGACGAGCAAAGCAAGCAAATTCTCAAACTCGTTGAATCGAGCGCGAGGCGCGGCGGCGCCCTGGTAAAACAGGTGCTGACGTTTGCCCGGGGGTTTGAGGGAGAGCGGACGTTGATGTCTCTCTCTCATATCATTAAAGAGTTACAGACTTTTGCCACTCAATCGTTCCCGAAAACGGTTGAGCTTAAAACCAATTGGACAAAGAACCTGTGGAACATCCATGGTGACCCGACGCAAATTCATCAGGTGTTGCTTAACCTGTGCGTGAATGCCCGCGATGCCATGCCTCACGGCGGCAGCGTCAGAATCTCCGCGGAGAACACAACGCTTGACCGGAACTATGCCGCCATGAATCCGGAGGCGAAACCGGGTCTCTATGTCGCCCTGAAAGTGAAGGATACGGGCACGGGAATCCCGCCGGAGGTGCTGGAGAGAATTTTCGAGCCCTTCTTCACAACGAAAGAGGTCGGAAAAGGAACAGGAATAGGCTTGTCAACACTCCACGCAATCGTCAAAGGGCACGGCGGGTTCGTGACGGTTCAGACAGAGGTAGGTAAAGGAACTGAGTTCTCTGTTTACCTTCCCGCGGTTGAATCAACAGCGGGTGAATTTGCCGACTCGCAAGAACAAGCAATTCCGGATGGCGCGGGTGAGCTTGTGCTGGTTGCCGAAGACGAGCCTGTAATCCGCGAGATTACGAAGGATTCACTTGAGCGGCATGGCTACAAAACAGTCATTGCCACAGACGGCATTGAGGCACTCTCGCTCTATCTCCAGCATAAGGACGAAATCAAATTGGTGGTATTGGATATGATCATGCCGTACATGGACGGACCGGCAACCATTCGTGCGCTTGAAAAGATGAACCCCAATGTGAAGGTCCTTGCGGTAAGCGGTTCGACGGAGAAATTCAAGCTTGCGGAAGCAGCCGCTCGTAAGCCTCTCCGCTTCCTTCCGAAGCCATACACAACAGACAAACTGCTGAGCGTGATGGATGAGGTGCTGCACGAAGCCGCATAGATAGGTTTCTTCTCCCTCAAACGTCTTGCACGCGAGAGGGATTGGAACGGTGGCCGTTAGTGGGGGACTGGCGGCCACCATTTTTTTATCCTTATTCCCAACAATCAGCCCCGACAGGTCCACTGCCCGTCGGGACTGCGTGTTCTTCTGCCGGCTATCTCCAAACGGCCAGCAACCCTCCCATCAATACCATGCAGAGGAAGTTGTATCCCATGCTGATGAGATACAGGCCTGTTTTCCGAAATTCAAATGTAACCGATTGATAGGCAGTCGTAACAACCATACCGATACACAACATTCCGCCGATTTTCATTCCCTGGAGAAACGTCTTCGATGCCGTGTAGTGGACAAAGTAGTCCATCACGTATGCAAGAACAATGCACATCACAAACGTAACGCCGTACATCATGGCCGGATTCGTTGAGGACTTGCGAATCTCCTCCTCCGTTTTTCCCACCAACGCCATCCACTGTCGGGCAAACAATAGATTCGAATACCAGAGTCCACCCAGCATCATCGGGATGATTGCAGCCACGATGATTGCAAGCCAGTTGATACCTGAATGAGGCATAGCAGTGTTCCTTTTTATGTTGTGAGAGATCTGTAATTCCCCACCCACATCCTCTTCAACAATTCCAGAAAAGCTACCGGCGTCGCGGACGATTTTTCCTTGCCTTCGCCGCCTTCTTCTTTTTCGGTGTTGCCTTCTTCTTTGCGACTTTCTTCTTTGCCCTTTTCTTCGGTTTCGGGGGTTCACTCTTCACAATCCCGATCGTGTTGCCGTCCGGATCGCGAAACATCGCCATCGTAACCATGCCGGGAATTTCCATCGGCGGCATGACGATGGTTCCACCGAGACCCACGGCCTTATTCAGGGTCTCCTGCAGATCAGGAACTTCCGCGTAGAATGTAACGGGTGGAGCCGGCTGGCTCGGATCGTTTTGCCCGATACCGCCTTGAGCCCCTTTCGAACTACCGGTGCTGACAAGTCCGTAGTGCATCGGATTGTTCGCGTTAACACTCCAACCGAAAAGTTTCGAGTAGAATTCCTGCAATTGATCGGCATTGTTGGAATTGATTTCCCAGTGAACAACGGGTGCACCCATAGCAGTACTCCTTTATTATTTGAGGGGATGTTGGATTATGTGATGATGAAGAGTGTGAAGTCGAATACGTTTTATTCGTGTGCTGGTTGCAGGTCAGAAATGGCGTCGGTTCGCCGCCGGAATGCTCGTGAGATTATACTAAGAAGGGTTCAGCGATGCAAGAGTGAACACAGCACACTGATAATATCGCGGCCCCGAAAATGGGCCAATTGCACGAGTTTTGCAGGAGTTCTGCCCCGGGAATGATGCACCGATGCCCCTCGCATCTCTCCATGCATCGCAACATTCACTTCACAAGATTCAGCCCCTGTAGTGCCAGCGTATCTCCGGGACTGAGCATTAACGCGTTGGTGAGAAGCATGCGCGCCTTTTGCCTGTCGCCCAAGTAGTAGTATGTCCATCCAAGAGAAAGGTTCGGTTCATACTCGGCGGGATAGCCGGTGTGGACTTTTTCGAGATGGCGTCTTGCCTCGTCATACTCCCCGTTGTTCAGAAGAATCTGTCCGAGTCGAAGATTGGCAGTGAAGTGCATCGGGTCGAGTTTCAGGATGGCCCGATACGTTGCCTGCACGTTCTCCCAATCATTCAACGCCGAGAGGGGTAGCGTACGGCCGAGCAGCGCTTCGATGCTTTTGTTGTTGGCAATGGTGTTTGCCTGGGTATAGTATTTGTTAGACTCCTCGTAATTCATCAACGAATAGTACAACCAACCGAGACGGATATTGATGAGATAGTCGTTCTTATTCTCCTTATACACGTCCAGCAAAGATCGAACGGCTTTCTGGTAGTCACCCGTCGTCTCAAATTTCAGCGATTGATGGAAGGCCTCAACCTTTCCTTTGTTCTGGGATAAGACAGCCCCCGCCAGCACCGCAATGATGATGGCGGCCAGCAGCACGCTGAGTAGAGTGAAGTGTTTCATTCTGATGTCTCCTCGTTTGTTATTCCCGTTGCAACAAATGTGCGGCCCCCCGGCGCAGATATCCGGATTTCCTTTATCATTCCTTCTGCATCGATAGTGAGAGTTCCATCAAGCGTTTTTTGGTAGAACGAAAACAGTCCGGTACCTTTCAATCGAATATTGTTGGAGATTGTGAATTCGCGGCTCTCCTCCGATCGTTCCGCAAACCTGAATGAGGCGCTCGCGTTCAGCTGCGGACTGAACACGAGCAAGAACTCGGAAAGATAGCGTACAGCCCCGCCGACAGCCTTCGACACAGGATAGCGATCAGTCCAGACAAGATTCGGCTCGTAGCACAACGGCACCTGCACAGCCATCAAGAAGAAATGATACAACGCCGAGCGCTTGTTTCCCACAAAACCGGTCAGATAGAAAATCTTGCCAACCATTGCGACGGATGCTGTCGCTCCGGCGGAAGATTCTATGAACAGGCTGTTCAGGATATCCACTTTCACTTCCCACTCCTCGTTGAACGCCTCGTCATCAAATGAACAAACGAACGAAAGCTTATCCCCCAACGTGAACTCGAACGTCCTTCTGATTATTTTGTGCAATTCGATATTCCGCACAAGCATATTCTCTTTCGGATGATCAAACGTGTGCAGAACACATCCGTTCTCTGTCTTCTCCAAATAATGGCCGATAGGATGTTCGAATGTTTTGTCCCCCAACTTGTCCGTCATCTGAAATTGGAAATGGAGATGCGGAGTAGGCGAGCGGCCACTGTTGCCGCACATACCGACGGTATCCCCTTTTTTCACCCGCTGCCCAACAACAAGATTGGTTGCATGCGGCTCAAGATGGGAAATTGCTGAAAAGAGATTGTTCCCGTGATCGATGATGACCGTGTTTCCCCAATTCGACTTCAGATTGACCGCGCCGACCTCGTTGTTGGGAACACCATCAACAATACGGACGACTGTACCTTCAAGAGGCGCTACAACGGGAAGCCTGTTGCAGTAGTAGTCACTCAATGCCGCTCCGTTGTTGGCATATTCCTTACCCTCCTCATCCGTCACAACAAAATCCCACGCATGACGCCACTTGTCTTTGTGTGTGATGGATCCATTCTGTCCCTGCGACACGCGCCACTCGCCGAAGAAAGGCAGTTCGGGCACAACTGCTTTGAATCGCTCGAAGCGCGACACACGATTGTGATGGTAGTAGTAGTTCTCTTCCGGTGTGCCCGGCTGGAAATAGAGAAGCACAAGATCACTTTGCTCGCGACGGAATTTGAGACTGTAAATCACTGACAAGACGACAAAGTTAAACGGAAGTACCAGCAAGGGTAATTGATAGCCGGACAGCAGTTTGAGGAAGAAACCCGTCAGAATCACAACAACAAGGGATGAAATAACGGAGAGAAGGAACGATTTCTTCGACGGAAGGATCAGATTTCCGCCAAGCGCAAACGCCGTTAGTATCGAATTGAATCCCGCAAAGATCAGAAACCACTCGTCAGCTTCCTGCATGACGAAGTCTACAAAGAACAGGCTTGAGACAAACCCGACGATGCTCAGCGTAAACATCACTCGCGAAAGAAAAAGAAGGGCAACAGCAAAGACAACCCCCGACAGCATGTCGGATTGAAACACGATCAATCCAAGACTTCTGAAATACGTCTTGACAACCGGTGGCAGCATCGCAAGGAATTCCGGCTCGGTGAATTCGAACGGCTTGCTCTCTATTCCACGCAAGTTGGTCAGGAAGATGATAAACACATACAACGTTAGAACAAACGGGAGACTCAGGCCCGGCAGGTTAAACACCGCAGCAAGATGATGCTCAAGTACAGCAGAGACAAGGAACGTGATAATGATGAAGATGCCGATCAGGACGAGAAAAAACGGCGTCAGCTTGAAGTAGAATACCGCAGCGGCACCGAAGAGAATGCCGTTGAACCCATAGAATCCGCTTCGGATTTTTCCTTCATCAAATTTCAAGACCGCGGCGGTGAGATTTGAAAGGACGACTCCCAACAATGCGACAAGTCCCAGTTCGGGAACAACAAACGTCGCCGCCAGAACTACCCCGCCGAACCACTTCCGGTTGGAAAAGAAGATCTGGGCGTAGCTGTAGAGAATGGAGTCGAGAAGAAGATTCATGATGTCAGCGGGATTTCTTCTCCTTGAGTCGGGCGGGAAGTACTTCTTGCTGCGCAAGATACTCCAGCGTTTCTGCCTTGCGAATCAACTCAACGCTCCCATCTTCCATCACCATAACCACATTCGGCCGCATCGTGATGAACTGCATCCATTGCGTCATGTTGTATGCACCGACGTGGTTCAGTACAAGGCGGTCACCCTGCTTGAGTGTCGGCAGAACTATGCCGTCGCGCAACACATCAATATTCATGCACAACGGGCCGTAGATGACAGCATCCTCGGTATGCACGCTCGGCTGCTGGGCCGGTTGAATCTTGTGCTTGTACCAGAAACTCGTGAACATCAGGTTCACCCCCGCATCGACAATAATTGCCCTGCGCCCGGTTGAGAGTCGCTTGTTTGCAATGACGGTTGTGACGAGGTACCCTGCATTGTCAATGAGTGCCCTCCCCGTCTCAAGAATTAGCGTCGGCAAATCTTCCGGCTTGATGGAAAGCTGGAACAAGCCGGAGGCAATTGCATCGGCGTACTGTTCAAGACTCGGTACAACTTCTTCCGCCGGCAGGTATTGCCCGATCAGGGTATTCTGCGATGCAAAGCCTCCGCCAACGTCAATGTACTCCAGCGTGATGTTGAATTCATCATGCATACTTTTCGCAAGAGTTGCGAGTTTACTGGCGGCAACACGATATGCCTCTGCGCTCATCATATACGTACCGATATGTGTGTGCAGCCCGATGAGTGTTAGTCGCGGATTGGCGACAATACGCTTGATGGCCTGCCATGCCTCGCCGTTCTCGTAATTGAAACCGAACCGGTCCCACAACGGATAGACACCGACGTCCATATTCACGCGAATGGCGATCTTCGCCTTCAGTTTTTCAGTATCCGTAAGCTCGACAATGTGATACAACTCGTCGAAATGATCAATATGAATCATCGCGCCTTCGCGTATTGCCGTACGGAGCACTTCGATGCTTTTTTCCGGTCCGTTGAAGATGATGTGTTCGCCCGGAATACCCAAAGCCCGCGCCTTCCGGTATTCAAATTCGGACACAACTTCCGCCCATGAACCTTCCTGATGAAACACGGAACAAACGGCATCGAGGTAATTCGTTTTGTACGACCACGCAAATTGTACACGGGGATAGCGGTTCTTGAAGACGCGATAGGCATTCCGCTGATTCTGCCTGATGGTTTTCTCCGACAGAACGAAGAGAGGAGAGCCGAATTTTCCGGCGAGATCCTTAATCAACACACCGTCGATATTGTCACGAACGGAAGTTGACGGCCCGCTGCCGAATTTGTTCATGATGCCCGACTGATGCTTCGTCACAACGGGACGTTCGTATGTTCTCTTTTCTGCCATGACTATTTTTCTCCTGCAACCACTAGTTTTTCAAATTCCTTCATGGTGGTGATATAATCCCACGAATAGCGGATGAAAATCGTACCGATCGTATATGCTCTGAATTGCGGCATCTGCTCTCCGCGTGCAAGCTTCACAAGTGCATACGGGAGATTCTGTCCGGCACCTGTAGCGAGATGAACCCACGCCGGAAAGCGTGGATTAATCTCCAACAGAAAATACTCATTAGTTTCTTTAGATTTGATGAACTCCAATTCAAGCCCGCTTTGCCACTTCAACGCTTTGACAATGTCTGCCGCAAGACTGATCAGAGCTTTGTCATCCACCGTTACGCCGGCCCATCCTTTCCCTTTGTCCGTGATGTACAACTTGCGCATCGGGACGGCGCCGATAGATGCACCGCTGCCGTCGCCGAGCGCAACAACGTTGAATTCATCTCCCGTCACATGCTCTTGTATGATGATGGGAAGCCCCCATTTGAGTCGCAGTTTGTCGAATGCTGCATGTGCATCGTTGAAGTTATGGGCGATGTACGCGTCATAGAAAATCCCCTTCACCACCACGGGATAGTTGAATTGATTCGGGATGTTGTGAAGATCCTGCAGCGATGATACAAGAATGTTTTTCGGCACCTTGAATTTGTGTACCGTGCAGAAATCGAACAGCTTGTCCTTTGCGCGCAGGTTTAGTTGGTCAAACGTCGGCAGGAATGTATGAATGCCGAGGCTCCGCAGCCGCTCACTCAGCTTGATAAATCCGTACAACTCCGAATCAAGGGTGGGAACGATGACATCCAACTTTTCCTTGGAGTGGATGTACGCAATCCGCTCAAACAGCGGTTCCAATCCGCTCGACGGATAGGGAATAAGATAGCTTTTGTCGGCAATGTTCTCCATGTAGATTCCCGGGTCGAGCGAATCATACGACAACCCGATAATCCTCCCGGAAAACTCCGGCGCCGAACGCAGGCTCCGTATGACCGGCACGCCGGGTCCGGGATTGTCGGTGGCGTTCAGCCCTGTAACGGCGATGTTCATTTGGTACGTATCAGTTTGAAGGATGAAAGTTGATTGATAAAGTCATCGAAGTCGCGGACAAATGTTGCCCGCTCAACGTCATACAATTCAAGAACCTTCTGCTCGATTGCCTCGCGGGTGTCTCCACCCTGAAGCATCTTGAAGATCTCCTTGCCGATTTCATTCAGCGTAAATGTCTCGCCCGTGGAAGCGAGGAAGAGAAACCCCGAATCGCTTACGGCAAGACTTTCAGGAACGAGATACGTGTTCATGGAATATCGCCTTTCTTGTAGATCATTACATTCCGACAGGACACGGGTGAACCGTATCCCCACAACTGCTTCGTAGGGACACGCTTCCGGCATGTCCTGCAATGCCTTGAGACTTGAACAAAATTTCACCACTTTGTGTCATGCTCGCACGCCTTCGCCAATTTCTTTCCGCCGAAATTCGAAATCAAACAGCCGATCTTCTGAAGGGTCTCGCTGTCGTGTTCATGATTCTTGTGCATCTTGTTGAATTGTTTTCGACGCCGGCAATCTATGAGAGTATTGCGGGTCGCGTCGCGTTGTTTCTCGGTGGACCACCCGCTGCACCTGTTTTTATGGCCGTGATGGGCTACTTTCTTGCCTCATCACGAAAGTCTTTCTTTCAACAGATACGCCGCGGAGTTTTTCTTTTTCTCGGCGGAGTTCTGTTGAACATCGGACTGAATCTCAATCTTCTCTTCTCGATTCGTTCGGGCCGGTTTGATCTCGATCCGCTTGCATACATCTTCGGTGCCGATGTTTTGCCACTCGCCGGATTGAGCGTAATGGCTATTGCCCTTCTTCGAACCATCTTCCGGCAATCATGGATTGCTTATCTCATTCTGGCCTTCGCCGCTGCTGCCCTGACTCCCCTCTTGCATAACATAGAGTCGTCCGATCCGTTTCTCAAGTACATTGTGCCGTTCTTCTGGGGAAAGTCAAGCTGGTCGTACTTCCCTTTGTTTCCATGGCTCGCATACCCGTTGCTCGGATACGCGTACAAAATCGGGAGCGAAAGCTTCACACTACATTCACAAATGACGCCGTTAATTCGTTTGCTGCTTCTTGCCTTCTGTGCTTGCTGCCTTTTGATGTTCTCAAAGAATGCACTCGCGATTTCTGTTGATCTGTCCCGTTACTATCATCATTCGCTTTCATTCACCCTCTGGGTGGCTCTATTCCTCTGCGCCTGGAGTTTGCTCGTTTCATTTTTCGAAGAACACACCGGTAATACTCTGCCCGTCCTTTACATCAAATGGATTGGCCGCAATGTCACCGCTGCGTATGTCTTTCAATGGCTCTTTATTGGTAATCTTGCTACCGAACTCTATCGCACACAAACTGTGATTCAGACTCTGATCTGGTTTTTCGTTGTTCTCGCTGCAACAAGTTGTTGCATTCCTATCTGGCAAAGGCTCAAACCCAAACTGGCTACTTTATTAGCGTCATCCGTTTCGTTTCAGTGAATCCGCCTGCAGAGAGCCGTGCATAGTACACGCCGCTTGGCATTCCTGATGCATCCCAACGGATGGAATATCTTCCCGGCTGCAATGTTTCGTTTACCAGTTCGGCAACCTCCCTTCCTAACATATCATACATCTTCAATACCGCATGGCCGACCTCCGGTATCCGGAACCAGATCTGTGTCGAGGGATTGAATGGATTGGGAAAATTTTGCTCAAGCATGAATCCCAAAACCTGTTGATCAACCAAACGAACATTCGCCGGAGCCATCTCAATCACTGTGAGAATAGGCTTGTCCCGTGCAAAACTCGCCGAAGCGATTGCCATATCAGGCCGCCCGTCATTGTCGAAATCTCCCACTGCGACCTTTGACGGTCTGAACCATCCCTGATCGGAACCCGGGGTGATGTTATCGGTGGTATCGTCCTGGTAGACTGTTGTCCTGTGATAGTTTTGCGGGTCGGTAATTGAACCCCCGGCATATTTCCATTGAAACACTGCCTCATGGTAGCTTCCGGCAAGATACAACTCGGGCACCCCATTCAAATCAATGTCGCCTCTTGAAACGCCGGCAATCCCACGGTACGGATCGTAGGCATGAAGCAGAATGATATCGTTGCCCGTCATCTGCCCGACATCGCCCGGGTTGGTTACGACGTACACACGCCCATTCGCTGTCGCGATGTAGAGTTCGCAGGTTGCATTGTTGTCGTAATTTGCCTCTGCAAAGCCCATATTGGAGAGATCAATGGTAAGATCATTGTGATAAACGTTGGCGACGCGTGCAAACGAGTCGGGGGAGCCGGTATGTTCATAGAAGGCTAAGTGCAACGGCTCCCAGCCGGCGGCAACAATCTCTTTTCGTCCATCACGGTCAAGGTCGGTTGCTTCAAGCGCGTAGCCGACGTAGGCGAATGTTGTTGAGTCTTGAAACTCAATGTTCCAGACGGGATTTTGGAAGGTCGACCCGGGGGCAAGAGAGAATACCATGAAACGGCTTTTCGGAGTAGAATAGCGTTCCTGAATTGCAACAGCCACTTCCTCTCGACCATCGTTATCGAAATCACCGGCGATGATGGCAGTTCCTTCATCAAATGCGGCGGGAAGGTTGAGATTCCACGTCGCGGTCGGCAGAGCCGGAAAGCCGTTGTCCATTCCATTCCATTCAAACACATAGAAGCCGTGGTACGTCGAATCGTACGGATCGATCAGACAGAGAATCTCCTTCCAACCGTCACCATCAAGGTCGGCGACGGCAACGGCGCTGTAGTCGTTGGAATACGGATAGAACGAATAGCTCCACACGTTTTGATAGTTGTTGTTGCTCGCGTACTCGTACAGATAGACAGCATTATGATACACACCGCTCCATGCCGTTGAGAGCAAAAATTCCTTCTTGCCGTCATTGTCCAGGTCAAGCTCGGATTTCATCATGGACCATGCGATGCTGCTCGGATGCAGGCCGCCGGAGTCCCATGGAACGGTTCTCCATACGGGCGCAAATGACGACTGGGCATATGATTGCATTACCAGACCGGCACCTCCACCAAGTATTGCCAGCGTCAAAACGAAATATCTCATTGATAACATGTTTTTTTTATCCCTAAATCAAGAACTGCTGTCAGAATACGAGGCGCAAACCCAATGAGCCATACGTCGCCGAGTATTCGTCATGCCCGTTATACTCGAACGAAGGAATGACATAGAATCCTCCGACGATGTTTACAACAGCCTTTGCCTGTACAAGTCTCGTTTGCACAACACGCTGGTTGTAGAGAACGAGCGTTTCGTCGTCAAGGTAGAACGCGCGCCGCCCTATGCCGCCGGACACCACAAAGTGGTACCTGCCACCAAACGGAATACTGACGGTTTGATGCAACCAGAACAGCGAAGGAGTCCACGATGCATTACTTGCGATAGCCGTTGTGGTTGACCAGATTCCGGCAGTAACTTCAAAGGAGAAATATCCACGAACAATGCGGGTGGCAATCTCCCCGCCCGAAAGGGAGAGCGTGAACGATGAACCGGCAACCTGAAACGGCGAGAACCAATAGCTTGCACCGCCCCCCATCCAATGAAAATTTGTACGTTCGGAAAATAATTGTATCTCCCCTTCATCCAGGTACGCGTAGTGACCCGCAAGTGTGATCCGAGGCGGCAGGAATTTCGATGCACGCGCTGCGACGAGATGTTGGGTGTAGTACTTACCGCCTGCGTCATCACGCTCGAGCCAGAGGGTACCGTAGCCTATCGTGTAATAGTCCACCCAGGCATTGGAGAGGGTGGCGAAGCCGCTGAGGGAGCGCGACTTGGTGCCGGTAGAATAACTTCCCAGTGTGCCAAATGTCGAAACCATAACATGCAAGGGGGAGGGCAAAGGAATAATTCCTCCGTCGTTCGCGTCGGTCGAACTATCGCGAATACCACCACTCGCCGCAACAACAAATCCCAACAATCCCGAAACAAATGTCATACTAACTCCATCGGTTCTTACAAGAACGAATTACCGCCTCAGCGGGCATCCCAACACCGGATTGTTTCATGAATTACCTCAACGCATTAGATGTATCGTTGCGAGGTTTGGAGGCGGGAAGTCCAAAGACTTGGCTTCTTTTCTGTCAAAGAGGTCAGGTTCGTCCGCGCCGTCACAAGGGGAGAACGCAAACTACGAGGATTAGACTCAAACTGACTGTAGAGAGTTTAATCATATTCTATGCGAAATGGAAGGATGGGGCAATGCGCAAGTAGTCGCCTTGGATTTCCGATCCGGCATTATGGCACGTACAATCCCGCCGAACTTCCCACCCACGCCATGTTCTTGTTGTGATCAACGCCCATCATTTTGCCTCGGCCCATGCGAACGAGATTGGCAACCGGCGTCAGTTCCCCCCCTTCCGGCCAGATGAACATGATGCGGACTTCGGCTTTTGTTCCGCCGTGCGGCGTTTGAATGAACGCGCCGTATTCGACTCTTTCCTGAAGAACATAGTCACCCCGATGCCGGTCGGGTACGGCATCGATGTCGGCTTGTTCAGGTGAAATGATGACGCCGCTTCCGGCAAATGAAAACAACGGTTTCAGCACCCAATTCTGCAAGTCGTCGGGCACGGACTTGAGTTGGTCGAGAAAGATCGTCTTGGGAACGGTGGGATGATGAAGAAATGGAAGAGAGAACTTGCTGATCAGATAGAACCAATTCGGATGCCCCGCCCATTCAACATCCAGCTCGTCTCTGAAGCTGAACGGAAGTTGCGCTTCTGATTTGATCAACTCATCAACGATGGCGCGGTTGTAGATACGATGAATGGGAACGAGCGTACCATCCCGCCAGTACAACAATTGCCTCCCCTGTTTAACAACATCACGAATGTTCACTGTTTGCGTACCGCACAATCTGTCGGTGAGAACGAAATCGGGACGCGTCTTCTGACGTACAGGGTCGAGCTCCAGCAACACAACATTGTCCGGATCATGGTTTCCGAGAACAGCATTCCGGAACAGCAACGTGTATGCTTCAAAGTCAAGATTCCCCAACAAATAACGGCACTCACGAGGCAATTCAAACACTTCTTTGAACAACATCGACTGCAAAGGCTGGAATGCAAAGAGAGTCGGAAATCCCTGCAGTTCAATCAAACGTGGCGCAAAGGAACCATCCGGCAGTTGCACGATCCCGAAATCAACAGCAACAAAGACGGGTTGAGGAGTCTGATTCGGGACATGGTATTCATGCGGAATCGTCTCTGCTGCGCGCCGGAGATACTCTGCATTGTTCATCAACTGCATGATAATCTCGTGCCCGGCTTGCGACATTGTTGCCATGAGTTGAGAAGGGATGAAGAACGGCGTCTCAGATACTCTGAACTCCACTTGAACACCGCATGTTGCATCGAGCCGCCTTAAGAAGAGGCGGTACTTTTCATCAGTGAAGTTCTTGTTATAGTATTCGCGGAGATGAGGAACCATCGAGTTGGCGTTTCATTCTTGGGGGATGACATAAAATTCTGCACGTGCAAAGGCAGAGTGGAAACCATCAAATAAGAAACTCGCCCCGTTCCATCACCTGAAGGTCGTCGATCCAAATATCGAACCTCGTCCCGACAACATCAATATGGGTGGATGATGTCCAGTCTGCGCCCGTATGTTCGGAGTAGGGATGGCCGAAAGCAATATGAATCCCTGGAATTTTCTCGTCCTGCAGTATGTGTCCGATAACGTGCTTGAGTTGGATGTTGGTGCCGATGGCAAACTCGCCGACCCGATCGCTGTTCTTATCGGTATGGCAGTAATCCCAGAATTCACGCTCCAGTTCTTTGTTGTCACAGTGAGCAGATACCATCCGGCTATCTGTGATCTCGACTGTCACGGGAGTACCCTGCAAGTCGCCATATTTCGCGCAAAGATAGTCGCCCACCACCCCATCCACAATGAAGGTTCCGTTGACGTTTGCGGGAGAGGTAAAAATCTCCCCGCCGGGCAGATTGCCCCACTTGTCCGGACTGATAATGCCGCTGGTTTTGAGCCATTTCAGTTTCGGGCTGAGTTCAGCCGTTATGTGTGTTCCGAGCGAAGTCTTGCAGACAACTTTCTTTGCAACGCGGGCGAGATTCCAGACACGCGTGCTGATTTCGTCCACCTTGTTGAAATCGGCACGCATGCCTTCTTTCATAATCTGATGATTCACATTGATCATGTGCCCGTGGCGGAGACGATGCTCGGTGACGACTTTCGTCATTTGCATGCGAGTGCGCAGTTCGCCTGTCTGCCCCCACGCCGCATAGACGCTCACTTGACTGGTGGCGAGATCATCAAGAATCGGCTGCGGCATGTCAACGTGCGGTCGGGGGGAGAAGTCTTCCAGCAGAAATTTGTTGCAGCGCGCCCCCACTTTCTGCGCCTCGTTGCAGATGGCCGCGGCAATGTCATGCGTGCGTTCATCCGTAATGATCGTGACCTTCTCATGCGGCTTGATGCGCAAACACACGTTTACCGCGTTGTACGCGCCTTCCATCAGTTCTTCATCGACCATAACATCATCAATCACAACACTCATCAGTCTCCTGTCTATCACGCTTCGGCGGGCATACCCAGCCCGACACGGGTTTCTTCAATAATGTAATCAACGACCGCTTTCAGATCCTGTGTTTGCTCCCACACTCGCAACTGCCGCTCGGCACCTGTACCCATTTCCAGAATCCTGTGAACGTAGTTGATTTCTTCCCGGCTCTGCAATTCATCAACAACATCATCCACGAACTGCAACAGTTCATAAATCAGATCAACAGCCGGAAGTTCGGTTTGCCTTCCGAAGTCGATCAATTTCCCGCGGATGCCGTACCGGCTTGCACGCCACTTGTTCTCCATAATCAACGCGCGGCGGTACAGGCGAAATCCCATGTTTGATGAATAGAGATTGTACAGTTTCACAATGACGGCTTGCATCAACGCCGCAAGCGCCACCGTTTCTTCAGCCCGCATCGGGATATCGCAAATGCGGAACTCGAGCGTTCCGAAAAAGGGATGGGGACGGATATCCCACCATATTTTTTTCGCGTTATCGATACAATTTGTTTTTATCAGAAGATTGACGAAGCTCTCATATTCTCCGTAACTCTGAAAGTAATCGGGAATGTTTGTGCGCGGAAACTTGTCAAACACTTTGCAACGGTACGACATAAGCCCCGTATTGCGCCCCATCCAGAAGGGCGAGTTGACGGAAAGCGAAAGAATATGCGGAAGAAAGTAGCGGGCCGCGTTCATCAGATGAATCGCCGCCTCCTTATCTTCAATGCCGATATGAACATGCAAACCGAAAATAAGATTTGCGCGGGCAACCTG
>JAHBUR010000018.1 GCA_019637975.1 Bacteroidota bacterium
TTTCTACCAATCTTCGTGCATTGGTCCGTGACGCTGCCGGTAACGTCATCACCGCGGCGACGGTCACGTTCACGGCGCCGACGACAGGGGCACGGGGAACATTCGCCGGAGGCCTCTCAACGATAAATGTTGCTACCGATACCAACGGCATTGCAACGGCAACCGTTCTTACCGCTAACACTATTGCCGGGTCGTACAACGTCACGGCCTCTGTTGTTGGCGTTGCAACTCCTGCAACATACGCGCTAACGAACACGCCCGGGCCGCCCCGACAGATTACTGCAACCGCCGGAACGCCGCAAAGCACGCAAATTGCCACAGCGTTTCCGGTGAACTTTCAAGCAACGGTCAGGGATACGTTTGGAAATCTTTTGAGCGGTGTTATCGTAACCTTCACGGCGCCATCGAGCGGCCCGTCGGGCACGTTTGCGGGAGGTGTAAACACATCTACAACAAATGTCAGTGGGGTCGCGACCGCTGCGGTTTTCAGTGCCAATATCATTGCGGGGTCGTATCAGTTGACTGCGACTGCGCCGGGCATTACTACTCCGGCTGGGTTTGCGCTGACCAACTTGCCCGGAGCGCCAACTTCTGTAACAGCTACTGCGGGGACTCCGCAATCTGCACAAGTCGGTACAGCCTTTGCCACAAACCTGACGGCGCTTGTCCGGGATGGTGCCAGCAATCCCGTACCCGGCATTCTCGTTACATTCAAGAAACCGGCAACGGGTGCAAGCGGAACTTTTGCCGGGGGAATTGATACGGTAAGAACGGATGCAAACGGTGTTGCGGTTGCACCCGTTTTTACGGCCAACCTTATTGCGGGAAGCTATAACGATAGCGCGGTTGTCGCGGGAGTGGCAGCCCCGGCTATCTATCAACTCACAAATACATCCGGGCCGCCCGGAAACATTACTGTAGTCGCGGGTACACCCCAATCTACTGTCGTGAACACGGCTTTTGCGACAAGTCTGCAAGTTCTCGTCAGAGATGCGGTCGGAAATCCGGTGAACAACGTTACTGTAACTTTCACTGCACCGTCAACAGGCCCGAGCGGCAAATTCGGCGGTCTGCGGGTTGTTACGGCACCGACGAATGTCAGCGGTATTGCCACGGCGCCTACATTCACCGCCGACACGCTGGCAGGTTCCTATCAGGTAACGGCCTCGGCTCCTGATGTTACGACGCCGGCTTTGTTCCTGATGACGAATAATCCGGGAGTTGCATCCCGCATTCTTGCTACAGCGGGAACACCCCAGAGTGCGCAAATAGGAACTGCCTTTGCAACGAACTTCAGAGTCCGCGTCACTGATGCATTTGACAACCCCATCGGCGGTAATCTTGTCACGTTCACGCCGCCTGCTACCGGCCCGAGCGGAGCCTTTCAAGGAAATGTCAATACAACCACAACCGATTCTACCGGTGCAGCGACAGCGGCGGTCTTTATAGCTAATTTCATTACCGGAACATACAACCTGCCGGCTACCGCAACAGGAGTTGCAACTCCCGCGCAATTTGTTCTGACCAATACAGCAGGTGCTCCTGCGACAATCAGCTCTATAGCCGGGACTCCACAAAGCACACGTGTGAATACGCAGTTTGCTGCAAATCTCCAGGCAATTGTGAGAGATGGCGCAGGGAATCCGGCTGCCGGCATATCGGTGACATTCACGGCACCGGTTTCCGGGGCAAGTGCCAGGTTCTCAAACGGACTGACGACATTCACAACAACGTCATCCGCTGCAGGCATTGCTTCGGCGACGGTATTTGCCAACACGATTGTAGGAAGCTATCCTGTTAATGCCACAGTATCAGGAGTGGCATCTCCTGCAATATTCTCGTTGACAAATACACCGGGAATCGCTGCAAGTGTTTCTGCAACTGCAGGCACACCGCAATCAACGACAGTCAATACGGCATTCCCTGTACAATTCCAGGCAACGGTAAGGGATTCCTTCAACAACATTGTGCCTGGAGTTCTCGTGACATTCTCGGGCACGGGCGGGTCATTTGTTGGCGGGATTGATACCGCTCGAACGAATCCAAGCGGCGTAGCAACGGCTGCTGTTTTTGTTGCAGGAACAGTTGCAGGCCCGCATACAGTAAACGCGAGCGTTTCCGGTGTGACTGCAACAGCGTCGTATGCGCTGACGAATCTTGCAGGTTCGCCGGAAAGCGTGTTTGCGACAGCAGGAACTCCGCAAAGTACTCAAGTGAATACGGCATTTGCAACGCAACTCGCGGTCGCTGTCCGGGATTCGTTCAACAATCCTGTTCCGAACGTGATTGTGACGTTCACCGTGCCACTTACCGGACCGAGCGGAGTGTTTGCAGGAGGAGTCAATATTGCGACAACAAACAGCTCCGGTGTTGCCATTGCACCGGTTCTGACGGCGAACAGTACTGCAGGACAGTATATGGTCACCGCGTCAGTACCGGGCGTCTCGTCGCCTGCACAGTTTTTCCTGACGAATGTTCCGGGACAAGCAGCGAGTATTATTCCGACGGCGGGAACGCCCCAAAGTGCCCAGGTCAATACGCCCTTCGCAACGAACTTCAGAGTTCTCGTCAGAGACGCATCGGGAAATCCTGTGAGAAATGTGACTGTTACATTCACCGTTCCCTCTTCCGGTCCGGGCGGAATGTTTGGGGGAGGCGGGAACTTCACGACGGACTCGAATGGCGTCGTGACAGCGCCACAATTTACCGCCAACACAACGGCGGGAAGATATACGGTGAACGCAACCGTGGCAGGAGTTCCAACTGCGGCACAATTCCAATTGACAAACACGCCCGGTGTTGCGAATTCTGTTATTCTTGCCGGCGGCTCAGGACAATCCACAACTGTCGGGACGGTTTTTCCGGTTCCGCTCCAGGCATTAGTGAGGGATAACTGGAACAATCCGGTTCCGGGAATACTTGTTACGTTCACATCACCTTCCACCGGTCCGTCATGTAACTTCGCCGGCTTTGCGATCGGCACGGCAACAACTGATACGAACGGCATCGCGAGCATTATTGCGATTGCGAACCAATCTGCCGGATCGTACAATGTTGTCGCTACAGTTTCCGGAATCTCAACCCCTGCAAACTTCTCGTTGTTAAATACTGCTGCAGCGCCCGCAACTATCATTGCAATAGCAGGCACCCCGCAAAGCGCGCAAGTCGGGACGGTGTTTTCAACAAATCTACAGGCTCTTGTGCGTGACGGATTCAGCAATCCTGTTCCGAATTCGCTTGTCCAGTTCACTCGCCCGGCGACGGGGCCGAGCGGAACATTCGAAAATAACATTGACACGGTCAGAACGAATTCGGGTGGGATGGCGACAGCACGGCCGTTCATGGCAAACCTTATTGCGGGCGGTCCGTACACGGTCAATGCGAGTGTTGCAGGAGTCACTGACTCAGCTTCGTATCTGTTGACAAACCTTACCGGCCCGCCGGGGAGCATCACCATCTTGCAGGGAACTCCGCAGATTACAACTGTGGGCACGGCATTCCCAGTGCAGTTCAGGGTGCAAGTCAGGGATTCGGCAAACAATCCTGTAGTAAACACGCCCGTCACATTCTTCCCGCCGCAGGGAGGAGTTGGGGGGTCCTTCCAGGGGACGGGCGGCGGACCGATTGATGTTCCGACTGATCAAAACGGAATTTCCGAAGCTCCGGTGTTCATTGCCAATACCATCGCAGGAAGTTATTCTGTCGGCGCTTCTGCTCCGAGTGTCTCATCGCCTGCAACCTTCCAGATGACCAACAGGCCCGGGGCACCGAAGAGACTATATTCGGTAGCCGGGACTCCTCAGTCGGCCCAGATAAGTACCGCATTTGCTACCAACTTCCAGGCCGCGGTCGAGGATACATTTGCTAATATGGTTCCGAATGTTCTGGTGAAGTGGACCCAACCTTCGAGCGGGCCGAGCGGTTCATTTTCAGGTGGCAGGGATACCGCAAGAACGCTCGCGAACGGGATTGCCACGGCCCCGGTTTTTGTTGCGAACATTATCGCAGGAACCTATACTGTACGCGCAACAACCGCGGGGGTTGTCGATACGGCGAACTACTCCTTGAGAAACACACCGGGCGCCCCCGCGACGATATCGGTATTTCAGGGCAGCGGCCAATCAACAATCGTCAATACATCATTCGGCAGCACACTTCAAGCCCTTGTTACCGACGGGGCTGGCAATGGTGTGGGAGGCGTTTTGGTTCAGTTTTCTGTTCCTCTGACGGGGCCCAGTTGCGTGTTTCAAAACGGAATTGACACGGTCAGAACCCAGGAAAACGGCATAGCTAATTCACAACCGTTCTCGGCGAACTCCGTGGCGGGAACCTACTTTGTCTCCGCAAGTGCGCCGGGCGTATCCCAGCCCGCACAGTTTACTCTCACGAATCGGCCAACTGTTCCCGCAACAATTGTAGCAACTGCGGGAACACCTCAGTCTGCCCAAGTGAATACGAACTTTACAACGCCGTTCAGGGCCGTCGTTCGCGATTCATTTGCCAACCCCATCTCAAGCTGGCGTGTTACCTTCATTGCTCCGTCGTCAGGTCCTGGGGGAAGTTTTCAAGGCGGGGGAAATCAATGGATGACAAATGACAGCGGCGTCGTGACTGCGAATACCTTTACGGCAAATGGCAACGCAGGGTCGTACGTTGTGCAGGCATTTGCGGAAAATCTCAGTGCAACGGCCAACTACAATCTAACCAATACACCGGGACAAGCCGGAAACGTGACAGTGGTTGCAGGCAACCAGCAGTCGGCAGTGGTAAACACGCTGTTTTCTCTCCCGCTCAGTGTAAGGGTCACGGATGGTTCCGGGAATCCGGTTGGTGGTGTAAGCGTTACGTTCACGGCCCCGGCAACCGGGCCAAGCGGCACGTTCCCGGGCAGTACACTATCTCGGATTGTGCAAACAGACACCGGCGGCATCGCCCGGGCGGATTCGTTCAGGGCAAACACTATTTCGGGATCGTACGATGTGAATGCAACCGTACAGGGGCTTTCGGGTACGGGAACCTTTACATTGTCGAACACCGTGGGCCCGCTCAATGCTTTTGTTGTTGAAGCGGCAGGTGGTGGTAACATCCCCGCACAGCTTACCAGGGTTCCGTTTTCGGTTCGGATCAGCGCCAAGGATGCGTTCAACAATACCGTAGCTGCCTTTACGGGGACTGTTACAATCACCTCGAACGGCAGACTTTTTTCGGGAGGCGGAGTAACTTCGACGTTCTCAAACGGACAACTTACGCATCAGATTGTGATGGATAAAGCGGGAAGCGGTATTACCATAACGGCTACCCGAACCTCGGGCGGAACGCAAACCGGGACCAGTAACGCATTCCAGGTCAATAACCCTGTACCGACTCTTGCAACTGTGAGCCCTTCAACCGTGAGCCTGCTTGAGACTATCGTGTTGGTTTTGCGGGGAACGGGCTTTATCGATACCGTCACGACTGTAAACGTGGGAACGGGAATCACCATCAACTCGGTGGTCGTGGATAGCTTGACCCAATTGCGTGCGAACGTTACAATTACATCCAGCGCGACAACGGGCGAGCGAAACATCACGATCAGCAACGGGGCACCAGGCGGCGGCACGTCGAATCAAGTTGCGCTTATGGTGGATATGCCGATTCCACCTGCACCGACATTATCCGGAGGACCGGCCGACTCAAGTATGAATGTTCCGACAACGGTGACCCTTGCATGGTCTCAAGCTCCTCTGGCGACCAATTATCATTTACAGGTTTCAACTGTTGCGACGTTTACAACCACGGTGTTCAACGACACGACACTGACTGCAACCTCCAGAACGCTTGGTCCGCCAACGATTCAGGACGGCCCGAACGGTACGAAATACTACTGGCGTGTTCGTGCAAAGAATTCAAGAGGGTTTGGGCCATTTTCTTCCGCGAAATCGTTTACCACTCTGCCGGCGTATCCTCAGGCATACACTCTTACGACCACCGTAGTGTATCCTGATCGGCCGACTCAGGGTGACTATCTCCCGACAGACTATCGCATTGTCGGTTTGCCGGGCGACGGATTGAGAGGCGGGATCACAATTCCGCAACTCCTTCCCGGTACACAGCATAGTGATTGGATTGTGTATCGTGACAACGGTGCCGACCAGAACTACTTTGAACCATATGATGCAAGCCCGTCGTTCTCGCTCGCCCCGGGAAGGGCATTCTGGGTTCTGAAGAAAGGCGTCTGGTCTATCACGAGTGTCTCCGTGCCTACCGCAACACTGAATACGCAGAATCAGAGTGTTCAGATCGGGTTACAGAACGGATGGAATCTCATTACAAATCCCTATACGGTGACAATTCCGTGGACTGTTGTGCGTGCGGCAAACGGCAATTTCTCGGACAAGCTCTTTGCGTTCAACGGTGCATTCATGGAGTCGGAATTCTTGCCGTACGGCGGGTATTACTTCTTCAACAGCGGAAGTCTTACCTCATTGCGAATTCCGTTTGGCAACTATTCATCCGTGGGAAAATCCGGAGAGAGCGGAAAACAAGGCGAATGGAAAATCGGGGTGGTATACAGCGCGGGAGGATTTACGGACAACACCTTGGTATTTGGCATACTATCCGACTCGCGGCCCGGATTGGATTCGCTGGAATACCGAAAGCCGCGGGCTTTCGACGGCATACCGACCGCCTTCTTTAATCGCCCCGAATGGGATGCCCGTTACAGCATGTTTGCATCGGATTTCCGCCCAGAAGTGGAACGGCTCGAAACCTGGACCTTCAACGTACGAGCAAAACTGCACGAGGCAGTCACGCTCCGCTTTAACGGAATCGGAGATGTGCCGGAGGCTCTGAATGTCTATCTGATTGACCGGCAGAGGGCCCGGTACGCTGACCTTCGGAAAGAACCGGGTTATACTGTGCCGCTCCCGACCGGCAGTGCTGAGCTGGAAATTGCCGTAGGAACGGAAGAAGCAATACGCGAAGTATTGAGTTCGATCATTCCGAAGGAGTTTGCCTTGGGCAATAATTTCCCTAATCCATTCAATCCGGTAACCACAATCCCGATTGCTCTCCCGCATACTGCAGATGTGACGTTGAAGATTTACAATACGCTGGGGCAGGAAGTCCGGACTGTATTTTCGGGAACGCTGGAAGCAGGCAGGTATTTCTACACTTGGGACGGCAGGAATGAATCCGGTAGCACTGTTGCAAGCGGTATCTATTTCACCCGATTCCGCGCATTGAATGGTCCAACCTTCACGGGCAAAATGATTTTGATAAAGTAACGATAGGAGAGTACGATGTCATATCTCGTTCATCATAGAATTTTGCGCAGTCTGCTGGCGACTCTTTTCCTCATCTACACGGTGCAGATTACGACGGTAGCCCAAGAGGAAGACGGGCCTGTTTCGAACATTCGTCCGGAGAAGCAAGGAAGGGTCAACGTGTTTCTTGAGTACGATCTTGCCGGGTCTCCGAGCGACGTGTACACTGTAACGCTGACAATCAGGTTGCATTCTGACACAAGTTACTCGTACACTCCGATTAATGTCATCGGCGATATTGGAGCGAATATCCGCCCCGGGAAGAACAAGCGGATCAGTTGGAGAATTTCAGACGAGTATGTTTCGGCGTACGATGATGTGAATGACATCCGCTTCGTTATCAGCGCAATTCCTGCGGAGTCCGAGGGAGGAAACAGCGGATTGTACATTGCTGGCGGAGCGGTCGTTGCCGGGCTGACGCTGGCAATCATCCTGCTTTCCTCAAAGAAGGACGACGACGCGGGGAAAACGAATGTTTTTCCTCAGCCGCCGGGGCGTCCTTGAATCCACGGAGGGGATTTGGTATATTTTGCCAAGCCTCCATTCACTATTTCAGGTTTAAGAAGGGGTGCTCTGATGAGTGCCCTTTCTTTTTGCCCTCGAGAATTCGGAAACTACTCTAAACCTAATCGTATGCGTCTCAGCAAAGCATTCATCCCCACCGTAAAAGAAATTCCCAACGACGCCATAATCCCGAGTCACCAATTGATGATTCGTGCCGGAATGGTTCGCCTGCTCGCGGCCGGCATTTATTCGTGGCTGCCGCTCGGCTACAAAGTGATGAAGAAGGTATGTGAAATCGTCCGGGAAGAAATGGACGCCATCGGCGGGCAGGAGTTTCATCTGCCGGCGTTGAATCCGATCGAACTGTGGGACGAGACGGGACGCGTGAAAGCCTTTGGCGACAATCTCTTTCACGTTAAGAACAGGCCTCTGGTTCTTGCCCCGACGCATGAAGAGGTGATTTGCTGGATTGCAAAGAACCATGTCGAGTCGTACAAAGACATGCCGCAAATCTGGTATCAGATTCAGACGAAATTCAGGAATGAGCCAAGGCCAAGATCCGGTGTTCTTCGCGGCCGCCAGTTTCTGATGAAAGACAGCTATACACTCGATGCAACGTGGGACGGCCTCGATAAGGGGTACGATCTGCACGCCGAGGCATACAAAAAAATCTTCACGCGCTGCGGACTGAAGTTCTTCATTGTCGGCGCGTCGAGCGGTGCAATGGGGGGGAGCGGCTCACAGGAGTTCATGCTCGAATCGGATTCGGGTGAAGACACGATTGCGCTCGCCGAGGATAACAGCTACGCCGCGAATCTTGAGATTGCTACCTCTGTCGTCACGAAAGCCGTCCGCCACGCTGAAAGCAAACCGCTTGACGAAATCCCCACACCCAACGTCAAAACTATCGACGAATTGGCGGCGTTTCTCAAAGTTGATCACAGTGTACTTGCGAAGTCAGTCGTGTATTGGGCAGACAAAACCCCTGTGCTCGTCCTTTTGATGGGAAATGATGAACTGAATGAATCGAAACTGACGTCGGTGATGGGGACCGACGTACGCCCCATCGAGGCGGAAAGCTTGTTTGGATTGACGGGTGCTGACGGCGGTTCTATCGGCCCGGTGGGACTGAAAGGGTTCAAGGTCATTGCCGACAAGCGGCTTGAAGGTGCCAACGGACTCATCAGCGGAGCCAACCGGAACGATTACCATTTGAAGAATATCGACCTGCAGCGTGACTGCAAGATCGACGGTTACTACGACCTGCGAACCGTGCAGGCGGGCGAAACCGCCCCGAACGGTACCGCCAAGCTCCGTATAGTTCGAGGAATCGAGTTGGGCCATATCTTCAAACTCGGAACAAAATACTCCGATTCTCTGAAAGCAACCTATCTGGACGAGAGAGGAGAGGCGAAGCCAATCATCATGGGAAGCTACGGGATCGGCATCGAGCGGATTATCGCATGTCATATCGAGCAGAATCATGATGCGAACGGCATTATTTGGGACAAGTCCATAGCGCCCTATCTCGTGCATATCGTGGCGGTGAATGTGAAAAACAAGGAGGTTGTTGAGAGGGCGGAGCATCTGTACAACGAGCTACTCGGAGCAGGGATTGATACACTGTATGACGACCGACCGACCACTCCGGGCTTCAAATTCAAGGATGCCGACTTACTCGGTATGCCTCTTCAGGTTATTGTTGGCGAAAAAAATCTCGCCAACAGCAAGATCGAGGTGAAGATCCGGAAATCAGGGGAAAGAATTCTGGTTGACGTTGATCAATCTTTTGCGAAGGTGAAAGAACTTCTGATATAACATTTAACATCTTGATTATTAAGGGAATACGGCCTCCTTATCAATCAACATCGAGACCTGTTTTTCTCTGCAAAAGTTGTTCATAACTTACCCTTGATTTCTCCATTTCGGTGACTAAATTGAAACTCCCGCGTTGAAGGAAAAGTGATTAAGAATTGGGAGTGTTATCTATGCCAGAATACGTCCATCTTCATAATCATACTCACTACAGTTTGCTTGACGGCGCTTTGAAAGTCGATGAGCTTGTCAAGGCCGCTGTTGCTAACAAAATGCACGCAGTCGGACTTACCGATCATGGCGTGATGTTTGGCGCTTTGGAATTTTACAAAAAGGCTCAAAAAGCAGGTATCAAGCCAATTATCGGTTGCGAGGTGTACATCGTAACCAAAGGGAGCCGATTCGAGAAAACCACGCAAGCGACGGAATCGGGCGGCAAGCGGGGGGCGTACCACCACATGATTCTGCTCGCAAAAGACGCCGCCGGCTACAAGAATCTCACCAAACTCTGTACAATTGGGCATACCGAAGGGTTCTACTACAAGCCCCGTATCGATACTGAGGTGCTCCGGCAATACAGCGCCGGATTAATCGCAACATCGGCGTGTGCCGGAGGAGTTGTGGGAGCACAGCTTGCAAATGGTGAAGACAAGGAAGCTTATGAAATCGCCGAGCTTCTCAAGGATATTTTTGGAGACGATTTCTACATCGAAATCCAGAACCACGGGATCAAGCGGGAGGCGATTATCAGGGAGAAGGCCCCAAAGCTTGCCAAAGATTTGGGTCTCAAGCTCATCTGCTCGAATGATGTTCACTATCTCAAGCAGGAACACGCCATCGCTCACAACATCATGCTGTTAATTCCCGATTCGAGCAGCACGACGACACATGACTATACGCAACTCCGGTATCAGACGGATCAAGTCTACTTCAAATCAGCACAAGAAATGATCGAGCTGTTCAGGGAATATCCTGAAGCTCTGAGCTCAACGATGGAGGTAGTGGAGAAGTGCAATCTTGAGCTTGATCTCAAGACCAACCACATGCCGCAGTTCCCGATTCCTTCCGAGGCCGGCGTTACAACGCTGGATGATTATTTCGAACACCTTTCCCGAGAAGGTTTCAACAGGCGGTATCCGGAAGCGGGGGAAGATTTGCAGCGTAGACTTGCACACGAAATAGCAGTAATCCGCAAGATGGAGTATGCAGGGTATTTCCTGATTGTGCAGGATTTCATCGCAGCCGCCCGGCGGATGGGGGTTTTTGTCGGGCCGGGCCGCGGCAGTGCCGCAGGCAGCATTGTTGCTTACTCGTTGGGGATCACCAACGTCGATCCGATCAAGTACGATTTGCTGTTCGAGCGATTCCTCAATCCGGACAGGCAAAGCATGCCTGACATTGACATTGATTTCTCGGATACAAAACGGGAGAAGGTGATTGAGTATGTTCGCGAGAAGTACGGCGAGAATTCCGTTTCTCAAATCATCACCTTCGGCACCCTTTCGTCCCGAGCCGTTCTCAAGGATGTCGGCAGGGTACTTGGCGTTCCTCTCAGCACGATTGATTCGATAACGAAGCAGATTCCCGTAGAATTAGGGAAAGTCAGGCCGCTGGCCCAAGCACTCGAAACGATTCCGGATCTGAAATGGGTGAAGGACAGCACGGATCCGAAAATCAAGACGTTGATTGACGCCTCTCTTGTTCTTGAAGGAATGAACCGGGGAGCAGGCATGCATGCCGCAGGAGTAGTGATTGCTCCCGGCAACATTAGCGACTATGTGCCGCTGTTCAAGACCCCTCAAACGGAAGTCATGACGCAGTACAACATGAAAGATCTTGAGGCAGCCGGACTTCTCAAGATGGATTTTCTCGGCTTGCGGACACTTTCTGTGCTTGAGAATGCGCTTGCGATGATTAAGCGTAATCATCACGTTGATATAGATTTAGATGCCATTCCGGAAGACGATCCGAAGACATTCGATCTGTTCGCTCGAGCTGCAACTATTGCCGTGTTTCAATTCGAAAGTTCAGGCATGCAGGATTGGCTGCGCAAGCTGAAACCCACGAGTATCAGCGATCTCGTTGCCATGAACGCCCTATACCGTCCCGGCCCCATGGAGATGATCGGGGACTTCATCGAGCGAAAGCACGGCCGCCAGGAGATCAGTTACATGCACCCGAAGATGCACTCGATCCTGAAAGAGACGTACGGGATCATCGTCTATCAGGAGCAGGTGATGAAGATTGCAACGGAGATCGCAGGATTTACCCTTGCAAAAGCCGATCTCATGCGCCGGGCAATGGGCAAGAAGAACAAAGAGGAGATGGCAAAGCTGAAAATTGAGTTCATCGAAGGCGCTGTTGCACTTGGAATCCAGAAGAAACTTGCCGGCGAGATTTTCGACTTGATTGAGAAGTTTGCGTCGTACGGGTTCAACAAATCACATAGCGTGGCATACTCGGTTGTTGCGTACCAAACCGCTTACCTGAAAGCGAATTACCCTGCCGAATATATGGCGGCGACATTGTCGTCAGAAATTGGCGATACCGACAAAATCGTCGGCCTGATTGACGATTGCCGCAGATTAGGTATCGAAGTCCTTCCGCCGGATGTCAATGAGTCGGGGATTGATTTTCAGGTCGTCAACGGTGCCATCCGTTTTGGGCTATGTGCTATCAAAGGAGTCGGCGAGAATGCCATTCAGTCCGTTATCAAAGCAAGAGAGGAACAAGGGAAGTTCGAGAATCTTTTTGATTTTTGCCGCCGTGTAGATCTTCGTCTTGTGAACAAGAAATGCCTTGAAAGTCTTGTGCAGGCCGGCGCATTCGACTCGATGGAGGGGCATCGGGCACAGTATTTTGAGAATCTTGAGCGGGTCGCAAACTTCGGCAGCGCATATCAGGAACAAAGTCTGAGCGGGCAATCGAGCCTGTTTGATTCAGGTCCGAAGGAGCAGCAGAGGATCTCCTATCCCGTACTGCCCGCCGTTGCCGCATGGACTGACCATGACAAACTGATGCGCGAGAAGAATGTTCTCGGTTTCTTCGTTTCGGGCCATCCGCTTCTAAAATACGAGCAGGAGGTGAACGAATTTGCGAATGTTCAACTTGGCAACCCGGGCAACTTCAAAAACGGCTCAACGGCACGGGCGTGCGGCATTGTGACGCAAGTTCGTAAACGAATTGACAAGCGCGGAAACACGATGGCCTTTGTTACAATCGAAGACTTTACAGGTCGTGCGGACCTGATTGTGTTCTCGGATCCGTTTGCAAAGTTCCAGCACTATCTTCAACCGGACTCGATGATAATGGTGACGGGAAAGGGAGAAGCAAACGGTGATGCGCTGAAGATTGTTGTGCAGGAAGTCTTTCCGATGGAGAAGGTGAGGGAAAAGTTCACAAGAAGTATAGTTCTCTCCATCAATATCAACGATATTAAGGAAAACACAATCGTTGAATTGCGAAAACTCATCGAACAGAATCAAGGGAACTGTACCTGCTACTTTGACGTTTTCTATTCCGATCAACACATGAAATATCATACGAAGAAATACACCATTGAGCCATCCGATGAATTCTTGACAGAAGTAAAGAAGATTCTCGGACCGCAGAGTGTACGATTAGCAAGCTAAACCAATCACAATTACCCGAAGGGGGAACAGGAGGCAGATGAAACCGATTGAAATTACCGATGCAAATTTTCAGCAGGAAGTGATGAATTCCGATAAGCCCGTTCTGATTGATTTCTGGGCTGTGTGGTGCGGGCCGTGCAAGATGGTTGCCCCGGTTGTCGAAGAATTGGCGAAGGAGTACGATGGCAAACTCAAGGTCGGCAAGGTGGATGTTGACAACAATCCGCAGGTATCGATGCAGTTCGGTATTCGGAGCATCCCCACGCTGATGGTATTCAAAGGCGGGAAAGTTGTCGAGCAAATCATCGGCGCAGTGCCGAAGCGGAATGTGGTGGAGAAGCTGCTGCCGCACGTAAGCATGAACTGATTGCTTGAGGTAATCAGTCAAAGCCCGGTCTTGTTGAAGGATCGGGCTTTCCTTTTGCCAACCATTTCTTCATAGAAAATCGAGGAGATTCATCATGCTTCATGCGAGGTTTCGTTTCTTCGGGAGATGGCTCGCCTTCTGCGCCGTTTTGTTGGTGAACGTTTCGTGCAACAACCCGAACGGCGGGTCTGGCACATCCGATTCAGAATGGCTGAAGGGTAACGCGGAAGAAAAATTCGAAGCGATAGCCCGGCATCTTCGCGGGTTTGACATGGCAATGGTTGAGACCGGACATCGCTATGCCGAGTTGTACTGGGCGGGTCGTGACAACAACTGGCAATATGCGAAGTATCAGATCCAAAAACTTCGTCTCGCTGTCGAGAATGGACTCGAACGGCGTCCCAAACGTGCCGAATCGGCGAAGACGTTTCTGACCTTTGTAATACCCGAAGTGGAGCAGGCTGTAGACCAACAAGACTCTGCACTCTTTTGGAATCGTTTTGGAGCTCTGACTTCTACTTGCAATGCGTGTCACGCGGCGGAGAATGTTGCGTTCATCAATGTTGCACCACCGGCAGTTCGGCTTTCCCCCGTGCAGCAACAGGAAGAACATCACAACAGAAATGAAGGAGAGACCGGATGAGTATACTCATTCTCATTAATGATGCACCTTACGGAACCGAGAAGGCTTACAACGGCTTGCGATTAGCAATGGCCATTCAGAAGGATCACACCGCAGTGCAAGTGAATGTCTTTTTAATGGCGGACGCCGTTGCTTGTGCCTTACCAAACCAGTCCACGGCTCAAGGCTATTACAATACCGAGCGGATGCTCAAATCGGTTCTCAGCAAGGGGGGAAAGGTCAAAGCATGCGGAACTTGTGCTGATGCAAGGGGAGTCCGGAATCTGCCGCTCATTGAAGGCATTGAGATGAGCAATATGGCCGAGCTTGCCCAGTGGTCGGTTGACGCGGACAAAGTATTCACTTTCTGACTTGAACTGGTCTGGAGTACAATCATGAAACAGCCTCGCGTGGTGCAGAGATTGAAGAACGACTCCGCGGTGATAGTGATTCGCGTGATGGTGGGTGCCGTATTCCTGTCCGAGGGGATTCAGAAATTTCTCTTCCCTGATTCGGTTGGCGTCGGCCGATTCACCAAAATCGGTATTCCCGCCCCGGAGATCATGGCGCCCTTCGTCGGAGTAGTTGAGATGCTCTGCGGTAGCTTGTTGCTGCTCGGCCTTTTCACGCAATATGCGGCCATCCCGCTCATCATCACGATGCTTGTCGCGATTGCTACAACAAAAATCCCAATCCTTCTCGAAAGCGGCTTTTGGAAAATGGCGCATGACTCCCGTAATGACTGGTCGATGCTGCTCGGCTCGATTTTCCTGTTGATCGTCGGCGGCGGAAGATGGTCGATTGATTCGCGTAGAGGGCAAAAGGAAGCAAGTCACGCAAAGCCAGCGGAAGTCCAGTGAAGGAAATCGCGTTTGTATTCTTGAAACTTGGCACGATTGCCTTTGGCGGCCCCGCCGCCCACATTGCGATGATGGAAGAGGAAATCGTAAGACGGAAGAATTGGCTGTCACACGAGCACTTCCTTGACCTTCTCGGGGCGACGAACCTCATTCCAGGACCCAATTCAACCGAAATGGCAATTCACATCGGTTACCTACGCGCGGGGTGGAGGGGACTGATTGTAGCCGGTGTTTGCTTTATTGTGCCCGCGGTTCTCATTACGTTGTTCTTTGCTCACCTGTACGTTGAGTATGGTTCAACGCCGCAACTTGGTTCATTGGTCTTTGGCATCCGGTCGGCGATTATTGCAATTATCGCCGCGGCGGTGATTCGTCTCGGCAAACCGATATTGAAGAATCGCTTTATGATTGTTCTTAGCGCTGTCGTAGCGATACTGAACTTAGTAGGAGTTGATGAGATTCTTCTCTTGTTCTCTGCCGGAGCGATCGGGCTTCTGTGGAACTATCGCAACAGGATACAGGAATTGTTTCTTCTACCTTTGTTGAGTGGTACGCTCGCAGTACAGAGCCTACCGGCGAACGGAGCCGCAACAGGAGCTTCACTTACCGGTCTTGGTTTGTTCTTCTTGAAGATTGGCTCCATCCTTTACGGAAGCGGATATGTTCTTGTAGCCTTTCTTCAGGGCGGACTTGTCGAGGCGAGACAGTGGCTTACTCAAGCCCAGCTTCTTGATGCGGTTGCGGCGGGGCAGTTCACCCCCGGCCCCGTTCTTTCCACAGCAACGTTCATCGGATATGTGATACTCGGATTGCCGGGCGCGGTTGTTGCCACGACAGGTATTTTTCTTCCGTCGTTCATACTTGTTCTGATCATCAGTCCTTTCATTCCCAGACTGAGGAAGTCACAGCTTATGAGAGGTTTCCTGGATGGAGTAAATGCTGCTTCACTCGGGTTGATGCTTGCAGTTGCCATCATGCTCGCGGCAGTGTCGCTTGTGTCCGCTTCATCATGGACAATCTTCCTTGTTGCCGGGTTCGTGATTCTAATCTGGAAAATCAATGCTGCGTGGATTGTCTCCGGCTCTGCCTTTTTTGGGTGGTTCTTCTCACAGTTGTGACGTCTTGTTGTTTGCCTCATTCTTCGTATATTTGCACCTGATTTACCGCAAACCCAATTCCCCCATCACTTCCAGAGGCCGGCGTGGAAATCCTAATCGGGCTTTTCAGTATTCTGCTTTTTCTGGCACCGTTAATTCTTGTTATTGTCAATGCAAGCAAGGTAAGCTCGCTGACCCGCAGGCTGCAGCAAGTGGAATTCACGCTTCTTCAATTGCGCAACGAACTCGAAAGTTTGAGGAAGGGGAAACCTCAAGAGAAACCTGTACCGGATATAGCGCCCGAGAGGAAGCATGAGCCAGCTCCTGAAATCACAACGAAACCCCCTCCAGTTCCGCTGCACGTTCGTCAACCGCAACCTCCTGTCGTGCCAGCACAAGAACCTTCCGAGTCTATTCCGCCGCGGATTTCCGAGCCCATCTTTCAATCTTCTGCACGCCAGATCAGAAAAGAAGGCCGGACAAGCAAAGAGTGGGAAGCGCTCATCGGTGGCAAGGTCCTGAACCGCATCGGAGCGCTGGCGCTGATCATCGGCGTCGGGTTCTTTCTCAAATATGCGTTTGACAATAATTGGATTTCGGAGAGTGTCCGGGTGTTGATGGGCGCAATGGCGGGAGGAGGACTGTTGTTCTTCGCAATGCGGATGCACAAGAAAGGATTCGAGGTATTCTCGCAAGGACTTGTTGGGGCCGGAGTGTCGATTCTCTATTTGTCTGTGTACGCTGCCTATAACTTCTACCACCTCGTTCCCCAGGTTGTCGCGTTTGTGTTGATGGCTATAGTCACGATGGTCACGCTGTGGCAATCACTCAAATATGATTCCCTTGCCGTAGCACTGCTCGGTTGGGCAGGCGGATTCCTGACGCCGTTTATGCTTAGTGCAGGCGCGGGGAATGAAATCGGCTTGTTCACGTACATTGCGTTACTCACGGCCGGACTTCTGAGCATCGTCATCAGCAAAGAAAAATGGATTGTCATCGAACCGCTGACGATGGCGGGTACGTACTTCATCTATTTTTTGTGGTTTGATTCGGTATTCAAACCGGAATTGCTGACGCCGGCGGTGTTCTTCCTGACTCTCTTCTGGATTCTGTTTCTGGGATTCGAAGCCTTTCGAAATCTCAACAAGAACGAAGCGTGGTCTGCATTACGCCACATACTTGCCGTCGTCAATGGTGTACTGTATTACATCGGCATGTATCATCTCCTTGAGCCGGATTATCACGCGTGGATGGGATTGACAACGTTTCTTATTGCTCTGCCTTATTTCGGGCTGTTTCTCATCTTGAAGAATGGAGGCGAAGCGACGCAAGACCTGCTGGATCGATACGTTCTTGGAGCAATCGTGCTGGTATTCAGCGCGACGGCAATACAGTTTTCCGGATTCATGACCGTTATCCTGTGGTCTCTTGAAGTTCTGATCGTAGTCTACGCGGGAACAAAATCTGGCATGAAGTCGCTCTGGGCAGCCGCAGTAGTTCTGTTCTCCATTACAATGTTCAAACTCTTCTTGTCAGATGGCTCGTTCACACACATTCCTCTTGAAGAATTCAGACTTCTGTTTACGATGCGAGCGGCGGCGTTTCTGGCGCTCGGCGCAGCGTTGTTTGTGGCATCGGAGATATTCAGGAAACGCGAGGAATCGTTGGCGCGCCGGATTGGTTCAGGATTGAGCTACGCGTGGTGTGTCGTCTTTTTTGTGTTCCTTTCTTCAGAAACCATCAATCTGTTCGACCGGTGGATGCTCTACGTTGAAGGCGCTGCAAGGGAGTCGCTTCTATTCAAGGAGGATCTGACACTCGCCCTCGTATGGACCGCTTACTCGATTATTCTGACGTGGTTCGGCTTTCGCCGGAGTTCACGTCCAGTGCTGCATGCGGGTATCGGCCTGATGGTGTTGGGATTGGCGGCGGGGTTGTTCAGGTCTCTCTGGTTTGAGCCGATTGAATGGTTCTCTCTTCTGTTCAATGTCCGCGTATTCGTGTTGTGTTTGCTCCTTGTCGGAGCAATCGTGCAGCAGCGCCTCTGGAAATCGGGAAGCAAAGAAGGCAATTGGACAAGAACCGTGGCAGCAATCTTCGGCTTGACGATTGTTGCCCTCGTGCTTGTTTTGCTGACATCCGAAACGAGAGATTTCTTTCAGAAGGAGATTCGCGTTCTGCAACTGCAAATGGGCGACAACTGGACGAAGGATTTCGAAGCACAACTCAGCAACCTGCGGAACATGCAATCGCTATCGCTTTCCGGTGTATGGCTTGTCTACTCAGTGATTTTGATGGTGGTCGGAATCTGGAAGCGGTACCGGAACCTCCGGCTGGTCGCCATTGGCCTGTTCGGTGTTGCGATTTTGAAGATCTTCATCTACGATCTCTCGTTCTTGCAGACACTGTATCGCATCTTTTCCTTCATCGGACTTGGTGTGATACTTCTTGGCGTGTCGTATCTGTACCAGAAGTACAAGTCCATCATTCTGGAGGGAGAGGCGCCCGGAGTGAGTCCGATTCCTTGATTGTTGTTGCCGATCAGTACATGGGGGTTCAACGTAAGTCTCCGAGTGATTGGATTTCATTCGCGGAAAGCGACCTACTCTCGCCGCTTGCCAGGCTTTTCAGAGCCAAAGGGCCGATGCGTACCCGCACGAGCCTCAGCGTTGGGTGCCCGACAGCAGCCGTCAGTTTACGCACTTGGCGATTTCGCCCCTCGCGTAATGTCATTTCAAGCCATGCAGTAGGGACATTTCTTCTGAACCTGATTGGCACGCTTCGGGGGGGCAGGTCTGGTTCTGCTTCGAGCATCTTCACTTCGGCCTGTTTGGTTTTCCTTCCTTCGATCACCATGCCTTTTCGCAGCTTTTGGAGCGCAGTTTCGTCCGGGATTCTCTCCACCTGAACAAAATACGTTCTCGGATGCCCGAACTTCGGGTCAGCAAGCCGGTGTTTAAGGATGTTGTCATTCGTCAGCAACAGCAGGCCTTCGCTATCAAGATCAAGCCTGCCGACGGGGTAAACACCGGGAGGAAAAGGGCCGAAATCGCGAAGCGACGGGTGACCGTGTTCGGGCGTGAATTGGGAGAGTACGCCATACGGCTTGTGGAACAGAATATAGTGGAATCGGCCTGTCTTCATGCGGTTTCAAGGTAGGGAAGGAAGCCGGTATATTCAAGTGTTTGACATTGGCACGTTGGAAATGTATATTGAATTAGTATATTTTGAATTCAAACTAATATGAGAACAACAAAGCGTTACGGCAAGAAAGCCGATGCAGCCTTGACCCTCTGGGTGAAACTCGCGAGGGCCTTTTCGGTGTTTTCTAAAGCAACAGGCGAGGATATCGAAGGGTACGGCCTTACACAGGCACAATTCGGGGTGTTAGAGTGTCTCGGCCACCTCGGCCCCATGACGATGGGTCAGTTGTGTCGCAAGAAGCTGGTCAGCGGCGGTAACATGACGGTTGTGGTTGACAATCTCGAAAAGCTCTCGCTGGTGGAGCGCGTACACAGTACGAAAGACCGGCGGGCGATAACGCTTCAACTTACTGTAAAGGGGAAGAAGCTGTTCGAGGAGATTTTTCCGAAGCATGCGAAACATGTTGGGATGTTAGCCTCGGCTCTGTCAACAGAGGAGCAGGCTCAGTTAGGCAAGTTGCTCAAGAAACTGGGATTGTCTCTTCGGGAACCGAAATAGGTTCTCTGTTGTTTAATGCTTTGAATTCAAACAATCCTAATTCAAAGCAGGAATGGATTCCGGTCTGGTCATGGTTGATGCATACGTTGTAGAAAATAAACTCACTCCCATGGATAATACGATTCGCAGGCGGTGGAGTCCGAAGGGTTTCCTGGATATCCCAGTCGAACCTGAAAAGCTCGTAAGCCTTTTTGAAGCGGCACGCTGGTCGCCCTCAAGCCGCAATGAACAACCGTGGCGTTTCATCGTTGAAACAAAGTCTCATCCTGAAGGCTATGAACGACTTTTCAGCACATTGACGGAAAGCAACAAAAGCTGGGCGGGTGAAGCTCCCGTGTTGATTGCCGGCTTTGCGAAGAAGTTGTTCGAACGTGACAACCGGTTCAATCGGGTTGCGTTGTACGATACCGGTGGCGCCGTGGCGAATCTGACAGTACAGGCCGTTTCACTCGGACTTCAGGTTCACCAGATGGGCGGGTACGATATGCGCCGTCTGAGAGAGCTATACAGTGTTCCCGAGGAATTTGAGCCGGCTGCAATTCTCGCAGTAGGATATGCAGACGAAGAGCAACGGACGTCGCGCGTGCGCCTGCGCCATGAGTTGCACACCATGGTGTATGAAGGCGTATGGGGGAGTGCCTCCGGGTTTCTGCGCACAAGTCTGGAACACCATATACATCACCAATAACCATATTTAAGGAGAAAACTCATGAAGCACACCATTCTTGCCCTTCTGGTCTTTGCCGCATTCAGCGGACAGGCACAAACGAAATGGAAACTCGACAAGTCGCACAGCAACGTGAATTTTTCCGTGAGCCATATGGTGTTTTCGGAAGTGACGGGCTTGTTCCGGGAGTTCGACGCTACCATGGTTGCATCGAAGGAAGACATGACCGATGCAAAGATCGAAGCCACAATCAAGACGTCAAGTATTGATACGCAGAATGAACGGCGGGACAACCACCTCCGTGCCGACGATTTCCTCAATGCCGAGATGTATCCGGAAATCAAGTTCGTGAGCACGAAAGTCGAGAAAGCCGGAGACCGAAAGTACAAGATTACCGGAAATCTTACCGTCCGCGATATAACAAAGCCCGTTGTTCTCGATGCGGAATTCCGAGGAACAATCACCGACCCTCGGGGAAATGTGAAGTCAGCGTTCAAGGCGACGACAAAGATCGATCGCTTTGAGTTCGGGACAAAATGGAACAACGTCCTCGATACGGGCGGTCTTGTTGCGGGCAAGGAAATCGAAGTAACGCTTCTCCTGCAATTTGCAAAAGAGAAGGCGCAAGGATAGCAACGAGTAGATAGCTCATGAAATCCATCTCTCAAGATGCTAAAATTGCGTATGTCCGCTTGTGTGTCAATGACCTCAAGAAATCTGAGGCCTTTTACGGAGCTTTGCTAGGATTTCGTGACGTCGCAAGAACTGATTCAGAGGTTGCCCTGTCATCAACAGGGCAACTTCCGTTTCATATCCACCTGAAAGAGAACCCTCAAGCGAAACGTCCGCCGCATGGTTCTGCCGGACTGTTTCATGTGGCAATCCGTTTTCCCGACAGACAAGAGCTGGCGAAAACGTTGTTACGCTTGATCGAAGCGTCGTATCCCATTCAAGGGGCCTCGGATCATGCAGTGAGCGAAGCAATCTACCTTGCTGATCCTGAGGGAAATGGCATCGAGTTGTATTGCGATCGGCCCCGAGACTCATGGCGATGGCAAAACGGGGAAGTCTACATGGTTACCGAGCCGCTTGATGTTGAGGGGTTGCTGCAAACCGCCGATGGCAAGTGGGATGGCCTTCATCACCAAACCGATATCGGGCATGTTCATCTCAGCGTTACGAATCTTGCTAAGGTCGAAGAATTCTATGTCAAGAACATCGGTTTTGGTGTAACCGCAAGGTCATACCCCGGAGCGTTGTTTCTTGCAGCCGGCAGCTATCATCATCACATCGGCACGAACATTTGGGCGAGTCGCAACGGTGCTGCCCGGCAGCAGAATACGACAGGCATTCTTGCTTTTGGAGTTTCGCTTCCGCAGATAGAGTGGGAAGCGATGCGACAAGGTCTTGCCGAATCGAAACTCTCGTACACCTCTTCCTCAATTCTCGGCAAGGAACCGATACTACGTCTTCATGACCTCGATGGAATAGGCGTCGAATTCATACAGACTGCGATGTAACACATCGTAACAAGTTCCCTTCTGCTTCGATTCGTTGATAGTCACTCCGTTTTTGCCTATCTTGACTTCCAAATGCTGATGCATTTCTCATGCTTTCCCGAATAATTGGAGTAGTATTGTCCTCGTTCAAGAAGCGCACGCACACATGCGGCGAGTTGCGCGTATCCGACATCGGCAAAACAGTTACGCTTACAGGCTGGGTTGACATCAGACGAGACCTTGGCGGCGTGATTTTCATTGACTTGCGTGACCGGTATGGAAAAACGCAAGTCGTTTTCAATCCTCAAACCAACGCATCAGTACACGAGCTTGCCGGGTCGCTGCGGAATGAGTTTGTGATTTCGGTTTCAGGCAAAGTCGAACACCGACCTGAAGGTACGGTCAATTCCGATCTTGCAACTGGCGGGATCGACGTGATGGCGACGGAACTGCAGATTCTCAACAAAGCAGAAACTCCCCCGTTCCACATCGAGGATTCAATCGAAACCAACGAAGACTTGCGATTGAAATTCCGCTATCTTGATTTGCGACGACCGGCGTTGCAGAACAACATCATCTTCCGCCATAAACTCTATCAAGTTGTTCACCGCTATTTTGATGAAAACAATTTTGTGGAAATCGAAACGCCGGTGTTGATGAAGAGCACACCGGAGGGTGCAAGAGATTACCTTGTGCCGAGCCGCGTTCAGCACGGGAAGTTCTACGCGCTGCCGCAATCTCCTCAAACATACAAGCAGATATTGATGGTGGCCGGGTTCGACCGGTATGTGCAAATCACGAAATGCTTTCGCGATGAAGACTTGCGGGCTGATCGCCAGCCGGAATTCACCCAGATCGATGCTGAAATGTCTTTTGTTGATGAACAGGACGTTCAGCGGATTGCCGAAGGAATGATCGCGAGGATATTCAAGGACTTGAAGGGCATCGAAATTCCACTTCCGCTTCCGCGCCTTACATATAAGCAGGCGATGGAAATGTACGGCAGCGACAAGCCGGATACGCGGTTTGAAATGAAGATTACAACACTGAACGGGTTGGTTGAGGGTTCAGGGTTCAAGGTGTTTGCAGATAATGTTGCAAAGGGTGGAACGGTTGCCGGACTCGTCGTTCCGGGGGCTGCATCGTTCACCCGAAATCAAATGGACAACCTTGTCGATTACGCAAAGAGCCTCGGCATCGGAGGACTTGCGTACATGAAGTGGACGGAGAAGGGACTTGAATCGGCAATCGAGAAATTCCTGGGCAAAGAGTTGATGGAGAAGATTGCCGTACACATGGGTGCGAAGGAGGGGGATTTGTTGCTGTTTGTGTCGGACACTTGGTTGAAAACGTATTCCACCCTCGGCACCCTACGGCTCGATATGGCAAAACGCCTGAACATGATTGATGAAGGGAAATGGACTCTCCTGTGGGTTACGGAATTTCCGATGTTCGAATTCAGCGAAGAAGAACAACGCTACGTTGCAATGCACCATCCCTTTACATCACCGATGCTTGAAGATGCGGATTTGCTGGATACGGCTCCGGACAAAGCCCGCTCGCGGGCGTACGACATGGTGCTGAATGGCAATGAACTTGGCGGCGGCAGCATCCGTATTCACGATTCTTCACTACAATCAAAGGTCTTTTCCCTTCTCGGAATCGGGAAGGACGACGCGGAGAAGAGATTCGGATTTCTACTGAATGCCTTCAAGTACGGCGCCCCGCCTCATGGCGGCATTGCATTCGGGTTGGATCGAATCGTGATGATATTGACCGGCAGCAAGTCCCTGCGCGATGTTATCGCATTTCCGAAAACCGCAAGTGCTATGTCGTTGATGGATGAAGCCCCGAGCGAGGTTGATGAAAAACAATTACGCGAACTCCACATTCGAGTTGTGTAGTGAAAGACAAAATTAGAATTGCCAGCGGACAAGGCTTCTGGGGTGACCTTCTCACCGCTCCGTACGACCAGGTGACCAGAGGCCCGATTGACTACATGATGATGGACTACCTCGCGGAGGTCACCATGTCCATCATGCAAAAGCAGAAGCGGAAGGACCCGAAGCTTGGCTATGCGAAGGACCTTGTTCCGCTCATGGAGCGGATTCTTCCAATTATCACGAAGAAAGACATTAAGGTGATTACGAACGGCGGCGGCGTGAATCCTGCTGCCTGCCGGGATGCCATTTTTGCGGTTGCGAAGAAGCTCGGAATATCCAAGCTGAAGATAGGTGTCGTGCTGGGAGACGACATTCTCGACCAGCTCGACGAGTTGAAAAAGAAGGGTATTCATCTCCACAATATGGAATCGGGTGAGAGCCTTGACTCTGTACGTGACAAGGTTATGAGTGCCAACGTATACTTCGGTGCCTGGCCGATTGTCGAGGCGTTGCGGCAAGGTGCCCAGATCATTATCACGGGACGGACAACTGATACAGGCTTGACTCTTGCGCCGATGATCTATGAATTCGGGTGGAAGGAAAATGATTGGGATACGATTTCAGCAGGCACGGTTGCAGGCCACATTCTTGAATGCGGTGGACAGGCCAGCGGCGGCAACTTCTCTGCCGGATGGAAGAACGTTCCCGACATGGCTCATATCGGGTTTCCGATTGCCGAGGCGTTTCCTAACGGAGAAGTCGTCATTACAAAACATGAGAACACCGGGGGACTTGTATCGCGCCAAACAGTCACCGAGCAATTAATGTACGAGATTGGCAATCCTGCCAATTACATTACGCCGGATTGCGTCGCGGATTTCACAACCATTCATCTTGAAGATATCGGCCCCAATCGTGTCAGGATGTTCGGCGTGAAGGGCAAGCCTGCTACCGATTCGTACAAGGTTTCGATGTCGTATCTTGACGGTTATACGGCAATCGGTACACTCACGTATGCGTGGCCTGACGCTTTAGAGAAAGCAAGAGCCGCGGATCAGATCCTTCGTACGCGGCTTGCCGACCTCGGGTTGAAATTCGATGAGATTCGTTCGGAATTCATGGGCTACAACTCGTGTCACGGTCCGCTATCAGTGATGCCGAATGAGATAAATGAGATTGTGCTGAGGATCGGGGTTCGGGATCACGACCAAAAAGCAGTTGAGCGCTTTGGAATGGAACTCGCGCCACTCATACTCACCGGTCCGCCGGCCGTGACAGGTTTTGCCGGCGGTCGCCCGAAACCAAGTGAGGTCATTGCCTATTGGCCGGCGCTTATTCCGAAGACCGCTGTACAACCGATCGTGGAAGTTGTTGAAGTGTAAGAATTTCCCCAACATCTTGTTGGGATCATCCACCACAACAGTCATACATCAAGAAAGGAAAGATCGTCATGGCACGAAAACGAACAACTCATAGAAGCGTGTCGGGAACGAAACTGTATGCAGTGCGTGATGCAAAGGGAAGGTTCGTCGACATCCAAACCTATAAACGCGCTCATGCCGCCGATTTGCGAAAGACGAGTAAGAGCGAGAAAAAGAAGAGAAAATAATACATGAAGATCCGATTGATTGATATCGCCCACGCCCGTTCCGGCGATAAAGGGGATACCGGAAATGTCGGCGTCATTGCCCGCAAACAAGAGTACTATCCGTTGTTAGCGAAGTATCTCTCTGTTGAACGAGTGAAGAACCATTTCGACGGCATTGCACTCGGGAAAGTTGAGAGATTTGAAATTCCCAACCTGTGGGCGATCAATTTTCTTCTGCATGAATCCCTTGGCGGCGGCGGCACGAAGTCCCTCAAAAACGATGCACAAGGGAAAACGTTGAGTAGTGCCATGTTGCGTATGGAATTGGAGATTGACGAGAAGTTATAGCTGCCGACCATCACGATTGTTCTCAGTTTTTTAGGAAAGAGTATGTTTGAAGATCAGAAAGACCGGATTCAGAAACTGCAGAAGCAGATGATTGAACTTCGAGGTTATCTTTGACGTAGATGCCAAGGAACAGGAAGCGGCGGGATTGCAGTCAAAAACCGAATCCCCGAATTTCTGGAATGACAATGTTGCTGCGCAGAAAGTTATGCAGCAACTCAGTTCTTTGAAGAATTGGGTTGACAGCTGGAAAACCCTGAAACGGATGCTTGACGATGCCGGCTCGTTGCTTGAACTTGCGGAAGAATCCAATGATTCATCGTTAGGTTCCGAGATCAACAAGGAACTTGATACGGTGGAGAAGGGAATCGGCGACCTGGAATTCCGCAATATGCTCAGCGGCCCCGACGACAGACGTAATTGCATACTGAATATCAACTCCGGTGCAGGCGGCACAGAGTCGCAAGATTGGGCGGAAATGCTGCTCCGCATGTATGTTCGATGGTCTGAACGGCAGGGCTACAAGGTGGTGCTGACTGATCGACTGGATGGCGATGGAGCCGGAATCAAGAGCGCCTCAATAGAAGTGATAGGCGAGTATGCCTATGGCTACTTGAAAGCGGAAAACGGCGTGCACCGGCTTGTACGCATTTCTCCATTTGATGCGAATGCCCGGCGACACACATCGTTCGCCTCAGTGTTCGTGTATCCCGAAATGGATGATGACGTTGAGATTGAGATCAATCCCGCTGATCTCAAGGTGGACACTTTCCGTTCCGGAGGCAAAGGCGGCCAGAACGTCAACAAAGTCGAAACAGCAGTCCGCATTACCCATATTCCGTCGGGCATTGTGGTTGCGTGCCAGCAGGAACGGTCGCAATTCCAAAACAAAGAGCGCGCACTGAACATGCTGAAATCCCAACTGTATCAGAAGCGGAAGGAAGAAGAAGAGGCGCGCTTGAACGCCATCGAAAATACGAAGAAGAAAATCGAATGGGGGAGCCAGATCCGCTCGTACGTTTTTCATCCCTACAATATGGTCAAAGATCACAGGACAGACATAGAAACCAGCGACGTACAGGGCGTGATGGACGGCGAACTTGACGACTTTATCAGAGGGTATCTGATGGAGTTCAGTTCGAAGGGAACCGCATAATTTCCCCATGTCGTATCCTGCCTTCATAGCCGACCGGTACCTTCAGGCAACTCATCGAAAGGGCTTTCTTTCGTTCATTACCTTCATTTCTGTGGTTGGCGTGGCGCTTGGTACCGCTGCGCTGATTATAGCTATTACCGTGCTCGGGGGGTTCGAGAAGGAAATCACCGACAAGGTCATCGGCTTCACAAGCCACGTGCAAATCTCCGGCTATCAGAATCTGCCTCTTGGCAATTATGTCGCAAATACTGCCCGCATAGAACAGGCGTCACCTCTTGTCAGATCGGTTCAACCGTTTCTGTCGCGTGAAGCACTCGTACGATCGGCCGAGTCGATTGATGGGATATTGCTGAAAGGAATCGAGCCGTCGAAAGATTTGCTGACAGTCAGCAAGTACATCGTTCACGGGGCGTATAACATCAGTCGTGCTCCCGGGGCTCTTCCGAATATTGTTCTCGGGAAGAAACTCGCAGACAGGCTTGCCGTTAGCCTGGGAGACAAGATTACAGTGTTTGGCACGGGACGTTCAGGTGAATTCGGACAGATGCGGGCAATGCAGTTCAGGTTGTCGGGTATTTACGAAAGCGGCATGGCTGATTATGACGACGTGTATGCGTTCACCTCGCTGAAAGACGCACAAATGCTCTTTCAATTTGGCGAAGCTGTTTCCGGCTATGACATCATGGTAACGAATATCGACAGCGTCGAGTCTGTTGCAGAACAGGTTCAAGCGACGCTCGGCTACCCGCATTACGGTCGCACTGTCTACCAAAGCTACAGAAATCTTTTCAGTTGGATCGAGTTACAAAAAAAGCCCGTCCCGATTATTTTGGGACTGATTATCATTGTGGCGACGGTGAATATCATCGGTACGTTACTAATGATGGTTCTCGGCAGGACCAGGGATATCGGAATACTGAAATCACTCGGAGCAACAAAGAAGGGGATTGTCAGTATTTTTGTTCGGCAAGGGTTGTGGATTGGAATAGCCGGAACAATCTTCGGCAATTTGCTGGCCTTCACGCTCTGCTATGCCGAAATGAAGCTGCGGTTTCTTTCACTTCCGAGTGACATTTATTTCATGACATCAGTGCCGATACTGTTGCGGCCCGAGTTCTTCGTTGTTGTTTCAGCACTGAGCATCGGGTTATGCTTTTTTTGCTCGTTGCTGCCGGCCTGGCTTGCGTCCCGCATCGATCCGGTTCGGGCAATACGGTTTGGATGAATGGGATTTGAACGGTTTATAGCGCGCCGGTATATTCGGTCGAAGCAGCAGACGCTGTTCATCAACATCATTATGCTCGTGTCCGTCATAGGCATAACAGTCGGTGTAGCAGCGTTAATCATTGTTCTCTCGGTATTCAACGGATTCAACAGAGTTGTTACCGACGTTCTGGTTGCATTCGATCCTCATATCAGAGTCCTTCCGGCGAAGGGGAAATCGTTTGCGCCGTCTGACACAATCGCCCGGCTGTTGAACGCGGAGATCGACGTCGAAGCATGGTCGGTTTATGTGGATAGCAAGGCCCTGCTTGTATCACGAGGAGTCAACCGGGTAGTCCTCATTCGCGGTGTGGATGAATCCATGATTGGCGAAGTATCCGGCGTTAAGAACGCTATTGTGTTGGGTCAGTTCGATCTGGGAAAAGAGTCAAAGGAGGCAGGGATTGTTATTGGTCTGAGTCTTGCCGATAAACTTGGAGCAACAGTTGGGTCGGAGGTTACCATTGTCAGTCCGGTTGGCATAGATGCAATGATGGTTCAATTCGGTCAACCAGAAATGAAGAAGTTCACTGTTACAGGAATCTACGACTCCCGAAATAAAGAATATGATAGCCATTATGCGTTTATCGCAATCGAGAATGCTCAAAGCTTGTTTGAGTATCGGGGTTCTGTTAGCGGTATCGAGATTCGTTTGCACAGTATCGATGCATCGATTGCAACGCAGGCTGTTCTGCAGGAGAGACTGGGGGAAGGGTTCAAGGTTCTCACGTGGTACGATCTACATAGGGACTTGTACTCCGTGATGCAGATTGAGCGGTGGAGCGCTTATATTATCCTGTGTCTCATTGTGTTTGTGGCCGTATTCAATATGCTCGGTTCCTTAACAATGGGCGTCATTGAGAAACGCAGGGATATTGGAGTACTGAAAGCGCTGGGCGCAACGAACGGAAGCATTCTTCGGCTGTTCATGTTTGAAGGCTTGCTTGTCGGTACCGTTGGAACAGTTCTTGGAATTGGTATCGGGTTGGGTGTCTGCTATCTTCAAATTCATTACCAACTTTTTCCGTTGGATCCTACAGTGTATATTATTCCCGCAATACCCGTCGACATTCGATGGGCTGATTTCGTAACAGTAGGTTCGGCGTCGATGCTGTTGAGTACGTTTGCCGCGCTGTATCCAGCACTGCGGGCGTCCCGACTTACGCCTGTTGACGCTATCCGGTGGGAATGATATGATTCGGGCAGAGAACATCACGAAGGTATACAAGATGGGTGATTCCGGCAATTCCTCGCTCCACGTGTTGCGGGGAATCAGCCTGGAAATTCATGATGGAGATATTGTTGCGATTGTCGGCGCGTCCGGTGCGGGGAAGAGCACATTGTTGCATATACTTGGGACACTTGACCGTCCGACTGAAGGACATGTGTATTATGATAAGGAGAATGTCTTTACATATAGTGATGAACGGATAGCCCGGTTTCGCAATCAGCATGTCGGATTTGTGTTTCAATTCCATCATTTGTTGCCGGAATTTTCCGTTCTCGAAAACATCTGTCTTCCGGCCCTCATTAAGGGAAACAAGTTGGCCCACGTTCAGAAGAAGGCCAAGGATCTGTTGAAGGAAGTAGGTGTGGAATCAAAATCATCCAACAAACCTTCACAGCTTTCGGGCGGCGAGCAACAGCGTGTTGCAATTGCCCGAGCGTTGATGAATTCGCCCAAAGTGGTTCTTGCTGACGAGCCCACCGGAAATCTCGATACTGCTAATACACAGCAGTTACACGATCTGATTTGGAGTCTCAGCAGGGAGAAAGGCCAAACATTTGTAATTGTTACACATAATGAGCAGTTGGCAAAGCAGGCTGATCGTATCGTCAAGCTTACTGACGGCAAGATAGGGGGTTTTTAATTTTTGATAAATCGTAATTTTTTACTTGACATTTACGTCGAAAAGCGTATATTTGTAGTTGACCTTACGACAGTTTCTCCCCTGACTGTTGTAGACAAATGGTCGAGCCCGGCGTTCCCCCCAACGCTGGGCTTTTGTTTATATTCCAACATACTCAACAATTTGGGAGATTGATATGGCCAAGTCAATAAAACGGTCAGACCCGAAGAGAAAATCGCAAAAAGCTGAGTCGCTACCTTTGACGAAAGAGAATTTTGTCATCATAGGAATCGGTTTGGTTGTGATATTGATCGGCTATCTGGCGCTTGCGAGGGGCCCTGTCGAGGGCTTTTTGCCTCTGGTCCTTGCCCCGATTCTGCTTCTTGTTGGCTATTGTGTAATTATTCCTCTGGGAATTCTGTACAAGAAATCGTATATTGGTAAGGAAAACTCGACACAGACTCGGTCTGCTGCATAACGAGTTGCTGCGCAAAGACCGCGTAGCTCAGGGGTAGAGCATCTGCCTTTTAAGCAGAGGGTCGGTGGTTCGAGCCCACCCGCGGTCACACGAGTTTTGCGGAAGTGGCGAAATTGGCAGACGCACCATCTTGAGGGGGTGGCGCCCACAAGGCATGCGGGTTCAAGTCCCGCCTTCCGCACATACAAGCCCTGCAGTGCAGGGCTTTCTTGTTTGAGGTCGTTAGGTCGGTACAGAGGATCCTCCCTGTAGAGAACCCAGGTGTGCCATCTAAAAAAAGTACTTGATTTTGACCTTTTGCCGGTCTATATTGGGGCAGTGAATTTCATTCCGTACAGTATGCCAACTCGATATCTCACACTATTCCTCTTTGCAATCTTCGTCTTTGTTACAGCATTTGCGAGCGTCATAAGAGATGGTTCGCTAAATGCAGAGAGCCGCGACGGGAACATCACCATTCGGTGGATGAGTGAAGACGAGTCAAACGTATCCCGATTCGTACTCGAACGGAAAGCCGGGGTAAATGGCGCGTTCATGACGCTCACGGAAATGCTGCCGCGTGGCAACAACTCTTCCTATCAGTTCGTTGATGAAAGCGCGTTTCGTGCGACGGAAAGTATCTACCAGTACAGGATCAAGGTCATCTTCTCGAACGGAGCCAACCCTGTGTACTCGGGCACCATCACGGTCAGCCATCGAGCGAGCGACGTCCGCAGAACGTGGGGCAGCATCAAGGCGATGTTCCGGTAGAATTCTCGACAGTCTTCATTCTTTATTTCAAGCGATACAACGTGTCGCTTTTTTTTTGGCCAAGAAGTTCGAAATGAATGTAGTCAAGCCGCTGGTGCTCGCATCCCAATCACCCCGGAGAATAGCCCTTTTGCGTCAAATCGGGCTTCAACCGCTCATCGTCCCGAGTCATATCCCTGAAGAATTCGACGTCCGGCAAAGTCCCGTTGAAAATGCCCGTACGCTTGCACGTGAGAAAGCCAGCGAGGTCGCCCGTCAGTTTAAAGATGCACTGATCATCGGGGCCGACACGGTAGTTGTTCTCGATGAGTATCTGTTGGCAAAGCCGGAAAACGCCTCGGATGCAAAACGAATGCTTCGCCTGCTCAGCGGGAAGACCCACCTTGTCATAACGGCATTTGCCCTGCTCGATTGTCTCTCAGGTGAAAGCGTAACGGAACATGAAACCACCGATGTGACATTCCGGGAGTTGCCCGACGACGAAATCGATCTGTATGTATCAGGCGGCTCGCCAATGGACAAAGCCGGCGCATACGGAATTCAGGATGACTACGGAGCAGTGTTCGTCAGCAAAATCAACGGGTGTTTCTACAACGTTGTGGGGTTTCCTCTCTCAAAATTTTACACTACATTACAGGAGTTTCAAGGTCATCTCATGGAATCAAAGGGCTATCTGTATGTCAAGAAAGATTAGGGTTCTTGTGGCTAAAGTCGGATTGGATGGGCACGACAGGGGGGCAAAGGTAGTCGCGGCGGCATTGCGCGACGCAGGAATGGAGGTGATTTACACCGGACTCCGCAAAACACCCGACTTGATAGTCGATGCTGCTATTCAAGAAGATGTTGACGCAATCGGTATCAGCATTCTGAGCGGGGCACACATGACGGTGTTTCCGAAAATCATCGGACTCCTGAAAGAGAAAGGTCTCCAGGATGTTCTGCTGTTCGGGGGCGGGATCATTCCGCATCAGGATATTGACGAGCTGAAGAAACTCGGCGTCGGACAGTTGTTCACTCCGGGTGCGTCAACGCAAGAAATCGTGGGATACGTAAAGAGTTGGGTTGAACAGCACCGCAACTGATGGCATTCTCCAAGAGACGAAGAATCTTCTCTCGAATGAGAAAGATCTTTCTTCGGCCTGTTTCGAGTTGCAGTGGTGTTGGTTCATTGTGGACGAAGAGGGGAAGGAATAAGGGAAGCACCGTAATTTGCAATAGCTATTCGTCTAGCCAGATGCCGAGTTCTTCCGATTGTGGAGCCTCTTCCCTGCCAATTGCCAATCGGCGAATCACTGGCGTAATTCCTTCGGATGAGAAAGGGAATAAATCGTCAGGGGAGAAAATCGCCCGAAAATCCTTCGGTTCAAAAACGTCCTTGAATTTTTCAGAGAACTCGTCCAGCCTTCGCAGATAATACGCTGTATTCTCGTCCGGAAAGTTGGGATTATACTCTGCCACCGGCTTGCAGTTTTCGAACGTCCGGACATTTGCATCGCTGCCTGTAATGTAGTATGAAATCGAATCACCCGGCTTGAAGTGACGCCGCGCCGTGATCGCCAGTTCGTATGCCGCGCTTCTGTTTCGTTTCCCCATCTCCACATCCCGTCGGTAATCCACAAGCGACTCTTTCAGTGACTCGGTTCGTGCAATGTCTCGGACGCTGAGTTTGTGATCAGTGATGTCGGCGCGGGTCGAAACATACAATTGGTGCAGGGCGTCAATATCGTGTTTCAGCAAATGCTCGATACAGTGCCTGATGTATGCTCTGCCGAACCGTTCGATGCTTCGTGAGATAAGGGAAGGACCTTTAATTGTCACGGTTCCGTCATAATCAAGAAGCGCGTAATTCTTCATCTTGTAGCTGAACATTTTCCTGTATCGCCCGTCTTGCGCAATGGTGATTCCTTCCGGCAAAATGGAGGATAGCTTCCTGATGAAGTCCGCCTCGTCTGTCTCCGTTGTAAGGGAGGGAGGAGGGACGAAAAAGATTCCGTCGGTGTCCACTTCGATAACCGTACCGAGTTGGGATTGTATGAAGTCCATCATCTGTCGGAGAAGGGCCTGGCCCGTTGTGGTCACGACGTCGGCTTGTGAGAAATCATTGAACAGGCCGCGTGTATACCCGAGATAGCCGTAAAAAGAGTTGATGAGGATCTTCAGGGATGATTGCATCGCGTCAAGCTTTGCTTTCTGCGAGGCATCTGCAGTGGCTTTCATCCGTTTCTTGGTCTCGAGTCGTGAAGACGTGAGCGTCCGTAGCAACTCCTTGAACACGCCAAGAACATCCGATACGGGCGCAATCTCCTTTTGAATCATTATGGAAGGATACAGCGATTCAACGTCGACATGAATGACGGGGCCGACGACCCCGGTTACGAAAATATCAGTGTAGCCGCCTGTTGTTTGCGTTCCGATTCCGGGCTGTGGAATGGAGTGCTTCACGCGGAGGTATTCACGAACGATCAGACTTTCGATTTTGGCTGCCGAACCCATGCGTGCGACTTGACCATAGCCGAACGGAAGCATCTGCGTAAGATGGAATGTTGTGCCCGAAAGTTGCTCGCTGAGCAACCGTGTTTCATGAACGTCGTCGAGGGCGTACTTCATGAGTGTCTGCGGCTCCTGGTCCCAATACCACGAGATCTTGTCACCGGGGATGTACGTTCGTTCCTCCGCAGCGAGACCGAAGTACTTGGCTGCATACTTCAGTCCGTAGCTTTCCATGTTCCGCTTCATCATATCATAACTCTGGACCAACAACATCGTGTCGATGATATGACGTCCTGCAATCTCCGTTGCGGTATATTCGTACGAACGATCGGCATACGAGGCCCGAGTATCAAACGAGCGGGGGAGACTTCCGTCACGACTGATCTTGAACGGAACCTTGTGCAGCTCGCAACGCTTGATGATGTACGGGAGATCGAAATTGTAGATGTTATGTCCTTCTATCACGTCGGGATCCCTATCCCGGATGATGCGAACGAGTTCTTCAAGCATATCACGCTCGTCCAGTTTTCTTCCGCCGATGAGATGCTGCCATCCGGAGTTATCCGAAAGAGCAACGAGGATTATCCGGTCGGCCGGGCGGTTTGCGTTGCTGAACCGGTACGGTCCGCCCGTATAGGTTTCGATATCCAACTGCATTCGATGGACGTCCTGAAACAGCATCCCCTTGAACAACGTTTGGCCGGATTGCATCAGGTATTGTGTTACCGGATCGGAGTAGAGAAAGATGCTGTCAAGCTGGGTGTAGGACTCGATCTTCTGTTTTGTCAACGCATTGAAGGTATCAAGTACAAAACGAACAGCCTCCCACATGGCACCCCAATCCTCAAATGCACAAAGGAATTGATAGGATGAGGAGCCATCCAGTTGCTTCAACCAATGTCTCTTACTGTAGCCATTAAGGAGGTTCCTGTCGGAGAGGAAAAAGAAGGGGAAGAACTCGTCATCTTCATGTCGAACCGTGCCATTCTCCCTGAAATAGATACGCATCGTGCCGTTATCAGTATGATGAACAGCAACGATGCGCTCGTCAGAGTTGTGGCCGTAAAGGAGGCGATCCATTCAACAGCTACTTCTTTCCGTTCTTCTTGTTGTAGGCCTCCAGAAACGGCGCAATCAAGTCGATAGGAAGTGGAAAGATCGTGGTAGAGTTCTTTTCCGATGCGACTTCAGTGAGAGTTTGAAGATAGCGGAGTTGCAGCGCCGTCGGATGTCCTTCAATGACCCCTGCTGCATCTGCAAGTCGTTGTGACGCCTGGAATTCGCCTTCGGCATGGATCACCTTTGCACGGCGTTCGCGTTCAGCTTCCGCCTGTTTGGCCATTGCGCGTTGCATCTCGGTAGGCAGATCAATGTGTTTGACTTCCACATTGGAGACTTTAATGCCCCACGGCTCGGTTTGGTGGTCGATGATCTTCTGAAGCTCCTGGTTGATTTTGTCGCGCTCGGCAAGAAGCTCATCCAGCTCGGATTGACCCAGAATGCTCCGCAGAGTTGTTTGCGAAAGTTGCGATGTTGCAACAAGGTAATTCTCCACTTCAACAATTGCCTTGTCGGGCTGGACAACCCTGAAGTACAGCACCGCGTTCACTTTGATCGAGACGTTATCGCGTGTGATAACATCTTGCGGAGGCACATCCATGACGACTGTCCGCAAGCTGACCTTTACCATCTTATCAACAAGCGGAATCAAGAGGATAATGCCCGGTCCTTTGACAGCGATCAGGCGGCCGAGCCGGAAGATGACGCCGCGCTCATACTCACGCAAAATGCGAATCGCATTCGCGAGAAGTATGGCAACGAACATAATGAGCATGAACATAAACATACTGATGACTTCCATGGTATACCTCGTTCAAGAGTGAGTGGGAAACGTGGGTTTTACGCGTAGATGCAGATTCTCGACTTCTACAACTGTAATGCTTGCCCCCCGTGGAATTTTTCCTTCCGTGCTCGTTGCACTCCAAATCTCCCCGTGAACACGAACCTGACCATCGGGATTCAGACTGCTGATGGCTTCGCCCTGCTCACCGACAATTCCCTCGATACCTGTGGTCGGTTTCCTTCGTTGTGCCCTGATTCCCATTCCGATGGCAAAGGCGAAAAAGGCGGCAGTGAACAGAACTGCCGGAATAATAACACTCCATGAAATCTTTATGAACTCCAAGGTGGAACCCGGTTCAATCAGCATGATAGAGCCCAATGTCAGTGAAATAACGCCCGCGACCGTTAGAAGTCCGTAGCTGGTGACTTTGATTTCTGCTATAAACAAAATGATGGCGAAAATAATCAAGGCAAGCCCTGCATAGTTGAGGGGCATTGTATGAAGTGAATACAGAGCGATGATCATGGCGATGACACCGACTACCCCCGGAAGAATCGAGCCCGGGTTGTACAATTCAAACATCAATCCATAAATGCCGAGAAGGAAGAAGATATACGCCACGTTTGGATCGCTCAGGAGGTCGAGGAGTTTGTATCTCCAGCCCATTTCGATTTGCGTAATCTCAGCGTCTTTGGTCATCAAGATGCGCTTGCTTTCCTTCACTTCAACAGTCTTCCCGTCAATTGAATCGAGCAAGGCGTTGACCGTTGGAGCAACGACATCGATGACGCGATTCGACAAGGCCTCCGTTTCGGTGATGGAGATACTCTTCCGGACCGCTTCTTCAGCCCATTCAATATTGCGGTTTCGCTTCTCGCTGATAGTACGAATGAACGCGGCGGCATCATTGGTGGCTTTCTCATTCATGATGGAGTCTTTTTCCCCGCCCTGCAGCCCGACGGGATGAGCTGCACCAATATTGGTTCCGGGTGCCATTGCTGCGATGTGAGCCGACAGTGTGATGAACGTGCCTGCTGAAGCAGATTGAGCCCCCGGTGGCCAAACGAACACAATGACGGGAAGCGGCGCATCGAGTATATCGCTCACAATGACGCGAGTTGACTTGAGCAGGCCTCCGGGGGTATTCAGACGAAGGACAATACATGACGCGTTTGCTTCGTGTGCCTGACGGATTTCTTGACGGATGAAGTCTGCTGTTGCAGGGTTGATGGACGCATCAACAGTAATAACATGAACCAAGGGTCCTGCAAGCAGGGTAGAGGAAGAGAACAGAAGGAGGAAACTCAATCGTGATGGAGAGAGCGTTGGCATGGAGCGCTCCTTAGTGATCAGCACTTGCTGACTGTTGTGGGTTTATGCTTTCTGAATACTGAAACACTCTCGAAACAGTTTGATTCGCGGAGAGGGTGGGATTCGAACCCACGGTACCCTTGCGAGTACACTACCTTTCCAGGGTAGCCAATTAAACCACTCTTGCACCTCTCCGGATGCCATATCAGGTTTGCCAACTGGTCACGTGACCATCCAGCCACTTCCGGCCGGCACCCGATTTCAAGAACAACTCTCTTTGTCTTGCAGAAGACGTATCAGAAAATTCCTCAACGTGAATCAATCGCCAAGGGATGCCCGCCTTCGTAAACGAGGTCTTGCCGTTGTTGTGTTCGACCAATCGTTTCTGATAGTCCTTTGTAGAGCCAACATACCTCTTCTTGAGTTTGTCACTCCACAAGACATATACGTAATGCATAGTACTTCTGTTGAGAGTGGGATTCTCCGCCGGAGGCGGATGCGCCTCCGGCGCAGAACCCACGGTACCCTTGCGAGTACACTACCTTTCCAGGGTAGCCAATTAAACCACTCTTGCACCTCTCCGGATGCTATTTCAGTTGTTGGAATCGATGTTGATCATCCAACCATTTCCCCTTCTTTTTGGCGGGACTCTTGCGCCTCGCCGGATGCATTTCACAACATTTCTGCAAAAAGATATGAAGAATGTGTGTGTGATGCAATTTGAAATCCCGGTAAATCAAGGTATATTGGCATCGATTATTGTGCACATTCCTCCACACGATGTCAAAAGCTAAGCAAACCTTCCACAGCGCGATCTGGAATCACGGCGGGAGAATTCTCGAATACCTGCTGATGTATATCACTTCCATTGTTATTGCCCGTGGCTTGGGCGTCGAGGAAAATGGAAGATTTGTCGGGTTGTTCAGCCTCTCACATTTGATTCTCGTCTTTTGTTCGTTAGGACTGGAAACTTCGCTTAACAAATTCATTCCGCAGCTTGCCGATGAGCACGCCAACAAGCAGGCAGCATATATGTTGCGAATGTCGCTCCTCATTCGTGGAGCGGCGTTTCTTGCAGCAGTTGTGCTGTTCTCGATTGTGATTCGCATGTTCACAGTACCGTTTCTTGAGCGCAACAGTGATGTGTTGGTGATTGTGTTGTTGTTTACCGGTGCACGTTCCCTCTTTCCCCTTTTTGCAATGGTTCTTACGGCACAACTGCGCACCGCCCTCACTGCGCGCATCAATCTGGTCATCAGGGTAATTGAGCTTGCCGGCATACTCATCCTCACTCAGATGCAGTTCACGGTCTTTGCCTTGTTTATTCTCTTTTTCAGTACGAGCATAATGCATGGTGTCGCATACGCAATGTTTTCACGAGTGAACATTGTTCGTGATGTTGCATCTGTTGATATGAAGCCGATTGTGACATTCGGGGGTATTTATTGGATGAATACGATTGTCGACTTTGTCCTCGGCCGTCAAGGGGATGTACTGTTTCTGACCAGCCTGTTGCCTGATACATCGCAGGGAGGCCTGTACGATGTAGCCTACTCGATTGCTCAAATCGCTTCCATCGCGATGACGGTGGGACTATCCGGTGTTACGTTTGCCACCTTTGCGCGGCTTGCAGTTGAGGATCAATCGTCAATGAACAGGTTCTATGCATTCTCAATAAGGATCATCTCACTCCTGACAATCCCGCTCTACACATTCATCATTTTTCATGCGGAAGCCATTGTGGCAATATTGTATTCACCGCAATACGCGTCGTCAGCTCCGCTTGTGCAGGGAATACTTGTCTTTCGAATAGCATCACGGCTGTTTGGCGGGCCGGAGAATGGAGAGTATCTGCTTTCCCGCGGAAGAGTGGCGACGTTGGTGAGTATTGGCGTTGTGGCCGCCTTGGTAAACTTCGGACTGAATATCCTCCTGATTCCCACGCTCGGCGCGTCCGGTTCAGTGATAGCGAGCGGATGTGGAAATCTCCTGGTGAATTTGCTCGGAGCTCTCATGGTGTCCCGAATCTCGCAAAACAGGCTTCAGATTGTCTATTGGGCCGGACTTGTTTCTGTATGCTGCATTCCGGCGCTGATATGCGCGTATGTATTGCCGTCAGATAGCATCTCCTCACTTATTTTTGCGGCGAGCCTATATGGAGCGCTTCTGATTGGAGGATTGGTTTTGCTCAAACCGCTGACACAAACAGACAAAGACTGGCTGGCCAAGATTGATGGTCGAATGGCCACCATTCTCAGGCTATTTACGCGTCCCAGCCTTCAATCCCCTTGACAGATCAATGAAATCATCGACGACACTTTCGCGGGACAATCCTGCATTGCACATAGCTCTTGTAACGCAATCGTGCGACAACGAAACGGGCATCGGAAGGATTGTTCTTTCGCTTGGAGCCGAGTTCGAGAAACAGGGTCACACGGTGAGTGTCGTTGCTCAGTATTTTGACGGGGAGAATCGTCGTTTCCAATATCGGCAGATTCCCTTGCGGACCTCATTCAATTCGCTTGATCGTCTGGCGTTACGATACCTGACGAAACCGGCGTTGCGTCAGCTCCATTGCGATATCGTCAACTCATACATGATCGGACGAGGCGCATCGGTTGTCACCGCGCAGAGTTGTCATATTGCAGGAATGGAAATACGGAAACAACACCAAGCCCGACTTCCCTGGCGACGGAACTTCGGTATTTTTGACAGAGTAACTCTACAGGATGAGAGATTCCTTGTCCGTTCACATCACACAAAACGCATTATTGCCGTCTCGCAATTGGTGAAGGATCAGTTCATCCAATACTACAACATCGATCCGGAACGAGTTGTCGTTATTCCCAACGGAGTGGATGTCGGGAAGTTCAAGCAGCTTCGAGCAATAGGTAATCGGGAGAATCTTCGGAGTCAGTACGGAATTCCAAGAGATGGATTCATGCTTCTCTTTGTCGGGAATGAATTTGATCGCAAGGGGCTTCACGTGCTCATCCGGAGCATTGCCGTCTTGAAGGGAAATGATGTGCGGCTTCTTGTGATTGGTTCCGATGATTCTGCTCCGTATGCGTCTCTTGCTGCGAGCCTTGGCGTATCGGACAAAGTCATCTTCGGCGGAAGAGTGCGCGGACCCGAAGCACTGTTTGTGGCTGCTGATGCCTTCGTCTTTCCGACGGTGTATGAACCGTTCGGAATGGTTCTCATGGAGGCGATGGCTGCAGGCGTGCCGCTCATTGCCACACGCCATGCCGGCGCGTTGGAAGATTGTACACACGAGCATCACGGTGTATTTCTTTCCGATCCGCTTTCTGTCGAGGAGTTGTCGTATTCCATTCAACGACTCATTGATGATAGCCAACTCCGGCACCGGCTCTCTGAAGCGGGAATCGCATTCGCACAGCAACTCTCATGGGACGAAGTTGCATTCCGGACGCTCCAGGTATATAGGGAAATAAGAGATCTGTAAATGGTACGCCCGATATTCAAGAGTCCAGTCCTTCTTGCCGCTGTCTGTGTTACGATTCTGAATGTATTGCTCATCTGGGCATTCAGGTTTCTTCCTCTCTATGATTACCCGATTTGGCTCTACGAAGTCCATCTTATGCGCGAGTTGTCGCAGCCCCGGTTTGCATTGTTCTATGAGATGGTATCGGCTCCGGTTCCAAACTTGGGACTTGTGGGAATAGTCTGGGCATTGAGTTTTTTTGTGCCGTTGGAAGCGGCAGGGAAGATCTTCTTGACGCTCTGTGTTGTCGGATTGCCTTGGGCATTCAGGTATTGTGTCCGGAAAATTGCAGATAATGTCGATACGCCCGTTGCATATTTCGGTTTTCCCTTTTCGTTCAACATCTTTTTCTTTGGCGGACAAGCGTTCTTGTTTGGGTTTATTGTTCTCCTGCTTGTTATCGGTTGCAGCTTCCCGAAACTCCATGCAATGAAATTGAAAGACTGGACGATTCTTTCATTCCTTTTGCTGGTTCTCTATTTCATTCATGCGATAGCTTTTGTGTTAGCTGTTGGTGCTTTTGTCGGTGCTTTGGCCGCGAGCGGATCGAAGCCGAGAAATGTCGGTGCTTTCGTCTTGGCGCTCGTTCCGGCACTGATCTGTATGACTTGGTACTACGCTTCGACGACTGGTACAGCGGGAGGCGAACTGCATTGGAGTTTCTGGGGAGTGGCGCAGAGTGTGCTGAAATCCCCATTGTTGTTCATCAAGAGTTTCGGGATTTCAACACCGCTTCCTCTTACTCTTCTCAACGGATTATGGGCACTTGCGTTGCTCATTCTCGTGTCGGCAGCAGTGATTCGGGCACGCACGGGCAAGATGTTTGACAAGCGATTTGCCCTTGCGATTATCATCGCGTTCCTTCTGATGCTTCTTCTTCCGGACGTTCTGTTTGCAGTATATCGTCCGGGAACCCGTTTCGGTTTCGCGCTGATATTTCTTATCTTGCTTTCGATCTCGAGAATCCAACTGACGAAACATTGGCGCATTGTCGCGATAACGGTGACAGCCGGAGTTCTGCTGTTCAACATTGTTCATTTTTCCTCTGTCAATCGGCAGATGGAGGAGTTGTATGGCGACCTTCAGGCCACTATGAAATCCGACACGACGTTTTGCGTCGTTCGGTTTGATTGGCCGCCCGAACGTCACATCCGTGACGTGGCCGCCGCTTCCATCGATCCCCTCTTTGGAGGAATCTACTATCATCAACTCGACAGAAAAGGTGTGGGTTGGATTTTCGGGACGGCTTTGCTCCGGCTGCGCAGCAACCATGAGAATCTGCGCCCGGTACTTCTCGGAGAATCGCCGGAGGAACACGCATCAACGTTTCTGGAATCGCAAAGGAAGTCGAAGACATTTGGGCATCTTCTTCTTGTCGGCTCAAGCCGTATAGCATTCGGTCTTGCAGATGCATTGAGTAAAGAAGGATACGTTATTGCAGTTCAAAAGGAAAATTGGACAATCCTGAGATCATCGGATGTTACAGACTAAGAAGATACATATCGGTTGCGGGCGGAATATTCTCGAAGGGTATATCAATGTTGACCGGGCGAACTTGCCGGGAGTTGATGTGACTCATGATTTGATTCAATTCCCGTGGCCGTTTGCGGATGACGCATTCGACCATCTCATTATGATTGATGTTCTTGAACATTTGCCCGACGTAGTTCAGACGATGGAAGAGATTCATCGGATCACACGGAAGCAGGGGAGAGTCACGATTCGTGTGCCATACTATAATTCTTGGGACGCTTCGTTCGACCCGACTCATGAGCATTGCTTTAATGAGAATTCGTTCGACTTTTTCGATCCTGCAACGTCAACAGGCAGTCATCGGCTGTATTATACGAATGCGAAGTTCCGCATCTACGCAATCGGTTATCTCATCTATCCAACGTCGAAATCTTATCTGGTGTACGATTCCAAGGTTGACCTTCGGGAACTCATTCTTCCCGAAGTGTATGACAAGCCGGTCATTCGTTCCACGTTTCTAAAAAACATGTACACAAAGCTCGGACACAAGATCGGCAACACTATCCGGACTCTTCATGTAGAATTGATCCGGCAATAGGGCATGAGAATCGCGTTCGACGTCAGCTACATTCAGAAAAACCGTGCAGGAATCGGACGTCATGCATTGCAACTGGCAAAGGCGCTACGGGAACATGACACACGTAACGAATACGTGCTTCACGGCTGGTCATTCGGTTTGGATGTGAATGAGATCGGCACGTTGCAGGCACCGAATGTCTCTCTCTCGCTAAAGCGAATTCCCGGGGATCTGAAGCGATTCTATTGGAACCGTCTGCGGAAACCACCAGTCGAAGCCTTCGTCGGAAGCATCGACATCTTTCACAGCACAGATCCGATGGTTCCTCCAGCACGTCGGGCAAAGCGAATTGCCACCGTTCACGATTGCGCGTACAAGAAATTTCCCGCGTTGTTTGAGTCGCGGGTACTTGCGTGGGATGCATACGTGCAGCGAGCTCTTGGCGTTGTAGACGCCATTGTGGTTCCCTCTGAACAAACAATGTACGATGTAATAGAACTCTTCAAGGTTGAGAAGGTAAAACTTCACGTTATACACCCTCCGGTTGATGACATGTTCGCGTATCAGAGGGATAGCAGCGCGTCAAACCCGGGCAGTGCTGTTCTTGCGAAACCGTATATCTTGTTTGTTGGAACAATCGAACCTCGCAAGAACATTGCTTCCATTATCAAAGCATTTGAGTACGTCCGCCGTGAGCAGCGGGATAGCATCGATCTTGTTATCGTTGGGAAAAAGGGGTGGCTCTTCGAAGAGACGATGCATGCAATAAGAACTTCCTCCGAGAAAGCCTCAATCCAATATCGTGAATACGTAAGCGAGGATGAACTTGCATGTTTGTACAGACAGGCGATCTGCTTTGTGTATCCTTCGCTCTATGAGGGATACGGGTTTCCGGTGCTCGAAGCCATGGCAAGCGGTGTTCCTGTTATTACGTCCAACAATTCGGCCATGCGTGAGTTCGCAGATGGAGTTGCACTGTTGGTTCCCCCGGATAACATCCAGGACATTGCCGATGCAATACACCTGCTTGTAACGAACGAGGTCAGAAGAGTCGAGATGAGACAACGCGGACTCCATGTTATCAAGCAGTTTTCGTCGCGACAGGCCGCCCGGGCATTGCTCACACTGTACGACGCACTCAAGCCATGAGACTCCTCGTCGTTGACCACAATGCCCTCGAACCTGCGAATCGAGTTCTCTACAAGATGATTGTCGAGCGGGGAGGGGTGAATTTGCGATTAGTTGTTCCTGCAAAGTGGTTCAATACTTTTCGAACAATCACGTTTGATCCGCCAACCGGGGAATTGAACTACGAATTGTTCAGCAGCAAGGTCGTGTTTTCCGGAAGAACGCATCGCCTGATGTATCGATCCCTTCGCAGGCACATCAGGGAATTCCGGCCGGATGTGTTCTACATGCATTCAGAGCCGGAGAACTTTGCGGCGTTCGCAGCGGCCTCTCTGACTCCTTCTTCGACGAAGCTTGTGTTCTACACGGCCCGGAATATTGATCACATTCAAGTCGGATATCCATACAAGCTGTCTCGTTTGCACAAGTCGATAGAGCAGTTCGTACTTCCGCGCGCAAGCCATGGGATTGCCTGCAACTGTACAGCACGAACCTTATTTGCTGCTTATGGCTTTCCACATGTTTCGGTGATTCCGCTTGCGGTGGATACGCAGTTGTTTCGGCCTGCAAAAGCGCATAAGCATGACCGGGCATTCGTCATTGGATATGTTGGAAGGTTGGAAAGGGCGAAAGGGGTTGACTTGGTTCTTCGAGCACTGAAACACCTGCCTGATCTGTGCGTTGCACGAATTGTTGGTGGCGGAAGTGAACTGGATAACCTGAAGCATTTGGCTTCCAGTCTGGGTATTTCAGATAGGGTCGAGTTCATTCCCACGCTGGATCGCAGTTCATTGCCCGGAGAGTTGGCTCGATTTGATGTCCTCGTTCTGCCCTCCCGTTCAACACCGCTTTGGAAAGAACAATTCGGAAGGGTTCTCATTGAATCCATGGCGTGCGGTGTTCCTGTCCTTGGCTCTGATTCAGGTGAAATTCCTCACGTTATCGGCGATGCAGGACTCGTATTCAAGGAAGATAGTCTTGATGGGCTTGTATTGGGTTGCGAGCGCCTTCTTGTGAACGAGCAACTGAGAGGCGACTTGGGCAGACGGGGAAGAGAGCGGGTTGAAAGACTCTATTCGCTGGAAGTGGTTGCCACGCAACATCATAAGCTCTTCACATCACTTTAGCCTTGGTTGGATATGGACTGGCAATTCCTTAATTTTACCCAAGATTCTTCATAGTTCGAATGAGACTGTGGTTCTTCACCTCCTCATATCATTGCTTCGGTTCAAAGGCAGCTTCACAAAGCCAAGGACCTTGGACCCTGAGCAAGTCCGCTCGCTACTGATTGTTGAGCTTACACGTCTCGGCGACGTTGTAACAATGTTGCCCTCCATTACGCTTTTGGCGAACCACTTCTCAAATGCAAAGCTCGTTTTGCTCGTTGATTCCCAATATGAGCCACTCCTGACCAATCTCGGACTTCCTTGCAAGATCTGGGGGGTTCGGAACCCTGAATCGATTTTCGGATTTCTCAAGGTTCTCCTGTCTGTTCGGAAAATGCACATTGACCTCGCCCTGAGCATGAGCCCCCCGAAGCGAAACGCCGCTGTAACCCTTGTGAGTGGCGCACGGAGCAAAGTGGGCTATCTCACGTATCGGCACACACTTACACCTTACCTTGAGGTGACCCCGGTTGAGTCGTTCGGATTGGCTCTGGCGAAAGAGGAGTCGTACGGGTTGCAGAATATTGAGGAGCGGGGACTCAAGGTTTGTCGTGCGTTGGGGATTTCGGGAAACTATCTGCGGGCCGAGAGCGGGATCCAACTCGAACACAACATCTTCGAAAAACGACGCCAGCGATTGATTTCCGATGGATTGGTGCCTGACAGGAAGTTCGTGGTCGTTCATCCTTTTTCCGGATGGAAATACCGTTCATGGAGTCTCGAACGCTTCGGCGATGTTGTGAGTACGATTGTCACGCGTTTGAACTATGATGCGGTTCTCTTGTGTGACAAATCCGAAGAAGAAAAACTGGATCTTCTGCAACAGCGGTTTGCCGGTAGACACAACATTCATTTCGTGGCATCGGATGACTTGCTGGATACATGTGTTATTCTGAAAGAGGCTTCGCTGTTTTTGGGAAACGACTCGGGCCCGCTGCATCTCGCTTCCGCGTTGGGAACACGAGTTGTAGGGTTGTTCGGTCCGGCATCACCGGAATTGACCGCGCCGAGGAATGATGCGGGGAAGTTTCTTTTCAGAATAGTAGAATGTTCTCCCTGCGCGCAACTGCATTGCGAACGTCCTTCGAATTCTTGTATGTCGCTGATCAGTCAGGACGATGTGTTGCAGGCCGTTATGGAACAGTTGTCGCTTGTCCCCGAAGCCAAAGCGGTAGCGAATGCATAAGGTCGATATTCTGGGCGTACGGGTGGACGTTATTGATACGAACGGGTTGCATCAAGCGATAGAAGACAGCGTGCGGCAGAACCGGAGAGACGTGTACTCGTACGTGAATATCAACGCGATCAACATTGCACAGGAGAATGAACGATTCAAGCGCTTTCTGAACAACGCACACGTTGTGTACTGCGACGGCGAAGGTGTTCGCCTTGGTGCCCGAATGCTCGGCTACCATTTGCCGCCTCGAGTTGTTCTCACATACTGGATTTGGGAACTCTGCGAATTGTTTGAGAAGCGGAAATTTTCCGTGTTCTTTCTCGGGGCAACAAAACAATTTGTTGATGAGGCAGTCGGGCGTGTCCGGCAACGATTTCCGGGGATGGTAATTGCAGGCTCGCATCACGGGTATTTTGAGAAAACCGGGGCAGAAAGCGAAACAGTGGTGGAGATGATCAACAGCGCACGCCCGAATGTCCTGATTGTGGGGTTCGGGATGCCGGTGCAGGAGATGTGGATCGAAGAGAACTATCAGCGCCTTGCTGCAAACGTTATTTTGCCGGCAGGCTCGATGATTGACTACACTGCCGGACGCAAAGGCCTTGCGCCCAAATGGATGGCGAACAACGGAATGGAATGGCTCTACCGGTTTTTTCAGGAGCCCGGCCGGCTTTGGAAAAGGTACTTGATCGGTAATCCATCGTTTATGTACAAGATAGTACGGGAATATTTAGTAAAGGGGACACAACGATGAAGTTGATGGGGGGACTCAGGGTCATATCGGCATTGCTTGTATCCGTATTGACACACACCGGGGTGGGTTCAGACAAGGCGGGCGAGAAGGCATTGTTCAGATTACTGAACCAAACTCCTGAGGGGTGGGAGATTGAATATGTTCCGCAACCGCGGCTTCTCATGACGGTGGATATCCATGGTAAACCGCATACGCGATTTCTGGATGCAACCATTACTGACGGCGTTGAGGATGCGGCCGGATCGCCCGCTCTTCCGGTTGATGTGATAACATTGGGCATTCCCGACGGGGTAACGTTGTTTGCCGAATTGCTCAACCCGGAATTCGAACTTGCCGGACAGCAAGCCGTCGCCCCTCATCCGGATTATGAATTCACTGAAGATCAGGAAGCTGTTGAAGTTTTCAATCGGGACCAATCCAAATACTCCGTTAATCAGTTTCTTCCCGCAACACAGATCAGCGTCGAACCACCATTTACCTTGCGGCAGCAGAAGATCAGTGTCGTTCGCATCCGACCGTATCAGTACAACCCTGCAGCGCAGACTCTGCGACGCATGACAAAGGCAACACTCCGTATTCGCATGCAGCAATCCCCGGAGTATCGTCCTTCAATCGCCCCGACACCGGATCCGCTATTCGAACAATCCTACAAAGCCCTGCTGTGGAACTATGAGCAAGCCAAAGCGTGGCGCTTAGGGAGGCAATCCCGGCTCTCCCTCAATACCGATCCGACACGTGACTGGTTTGAAACCGGCAAAACCTACTACAAAGCACAAGTCGCGGCAGACGGATGGTACAGAATTAGCCGCACGGAGATTGAAGCGGCAGGCGGAAATCTCTCATCAGTGGATCTTTCCACGATCAAAGTCTATGCAAGGGGCGCTGAAGTTCCGGTCATTGTACGTCCCGACACGTCGGTCGAGTTCTTTGCCCGCCGGAATCACGGCGATTCGACGTACTTCGATTTCTACACGGACACCTGCGCCCATTGGTTGACCTGGGGCGGAACGCAAGGGCTCCGCTACGCATCGTCCTCTTCATCAGGAACGCCCCTTACGACATTCGTCTCAGTGGCTCATCCAAGACATGTTGAAACGCCCGGCGCATACTACGTCGGAACGTCGGACGCTGAACTCATCAACAATGGCACCGTTCCGGGGGAAGGCTGGCGGATGAACAATTTTCCGGTCGGAAGACAAACAGATTTTCCGTTTACGCTTGATTCGATTGATACTTCGATCCCCACCGCAGTTCTTCGCTCACAACTCTGGGGAAGTGCCTACGTGAATCCTCCGGGAACACCGGCGTTGCAAAAGGCGAGATTCTGGGTAAACGATTCCCTTGTCGGTGACATCGAATTCGGTCAGCGACAGGAGGGGTTGATGGATCGAACATTTCCGGCGAGTTGGTTGCGAACCGGCAGTAACACGCTTCGGATACGGGCAATGGAAACAACCGGCGGCGCAAACAACTTCTTTTTGCGATGGTATGCGTTTGACTACAATCGCATGCTTCGGCCCGTCAACGGACAGTTAGAGTTTACAGCTCCGGCCGGCTCTCCCGGCGTGCCGGATAGGTTTTTTGTGAGAGGATTTGGCAACGCGGACATTGAAGTGTTCGATGTTTCGACGTATAGAAAGATTGAAGGCGGTATTGTTGCAGGCGATTCCACAAACGGATTCAGCATCACGTTCGACGACACGAGTACGGTTCAACGAACATACGTGGTTTTTGCCTCAGGGAATCACCGTAGCGTTCCACCCTTGACGCAAAAGATGTTTCAAGATATTCGGGTCAATCCGCAGGGGGCCGACTACATTATCATCACGCACAGGAATTTTCTCGCTCAGGCAAACCAGCTGGCTGCACACAGGCAAGCCACGAACGGTGTTCGTACGAAGGTTGTTGATGTCGGGGACATCTACGACGAATTCAACTACGGCCAAATGCATACCACGCCGATGAAAGAATTCCTGAAGTACGCATTCGAAACGTGGCCGGCGCCTGCGCCATCGTATGTCCTTTTCTTGGGCGACGCAAGTTGGGACTACCACCGGTATCTCGGAAGTACGATCAAAACCAATTATGTCCCCGCCTATGGCGTACCAACAGGCGATAACTGGTTCGGATGTTTCAATCCCGCATTGCCGTTTCTCACATCGTTGTACATCGGACGAATTCCCGCCGAGGATGTGACGCAAGCCCAGCGGACCGTGAACAAAGTGATCAGCTTTGATAATTACGAACTCTCTGAATGGAACAAGAACTTCCTCTTTATCACAGGTGGCGTTACCCTGAGCGAGCAGGCCGGGTTCAATTTTCTTGCTGATAGATCCGTTACGCTGTACGTAAAGCCGCCGCCGTTCGGGGCTACAGGGTTGCGGGTGAGCAAAGCCACGCCCGGCTACATTGACGGAGAGAACAAACAACGTTTGAAAGACCTGTTCCGCGAGGGTTTGGGATTTGTCAGTTTTACCGGTCACTCCGGTGGGAAAATCTGGGGCGTTGATCCGGGTCCTGCATCCGAGTTTGAAAATACCAATGGAAAACTCCCGTTTGTTGCTTCAGTGAGTTGCAACGTGGGCGGGTTCGCAACGCCGTCAAACAACGTTTTTGCCGAAGATCTTCTGCTTGCAGACAACCGGGGAGCAATAGCTGCGTGGGCATCGTCATCCGTTGGTTATGCCAACTATGGTGCTGCCTTGACGAACAACTGGCTGATCAACGCAACGGTTGATTCGGTACGCGAGTTCGGCAGATTGACGACCAACGCATTGTATCGATTGTGGACGGAAACCGGTTCGGGATTTATCACGCTTGCGATGATGAACCTGAATCCGATGATGGGGGATCCGATGTCGAGACTTCCCATTCCGCTCAAACCTGAACTGGCTGTTTCCGCGTCGGATATTTTTCTCGACAAACCGGAACCGACCCCGAGTGATTCGACACTCATCGTTCGGGTCAACGTGCATAATTATGGTTTGGTTCCTTCGGACAGTGTCGGAATCACGCTAACGGACATCTACAGCGGGCAGACAGAACATCTTCTCGACAACAAGAAATTGAAACCGACATCGCATGTCGATTCCGTGTTTGTTCCCTGGAACGGCACAAGCAAGGTCGGGTTGCATACGCTTGTCGCGACGCTTGATCCGCTGAACGTGATTGAAGAAGTGAACGAGCTGAACAACATCGCCTCAAGCGAGAAATACATCTACGCAAACAATCTCTATGTCGTGAGACCCATCTCCAACATGGTCGTGCCACCGGGGGTGCAGCGCCTGGTCGTGACAAGTCCTGTTGGCTACGACTCTATCGGCTTTCAGTATTCTTTCGAACTCGATACGACGGAGACGTTTGATTCACCGGCGCTTGTAACTTCAGGTGTTGTTGTAGCCGATCAGGTTAAAGGAGAATGGACAACTCCACCATTGCCGGCTGAAAGAGTGTATTTCTGGCGTGCAAGAACGGTTGACGGTTCACTTTTGGGGAATTGGGTTACCTCTTCCTTCACTACGTCAAACGACATTCCGAAGATCTTTGATGCAAACGCTCCGACAGTGAGGATGAAGCAGCATTCGAGGCGCCAGTTCTCGCGCAATCATCTCGTGAATGCAACCCCGACAGATTCCGGTGTGACCATTGCGCAACAGGCGCCGCTCAACGTGTTCTGTCGCTCGGTGGGACAGCGGTACAATCAGACATTGGAGTACTATAGCACGATCGTTGTAAACGAGCAGAAGATCATTGGATATTGGTGGGAATTGGGAAACAGTTTCATGGTTGCCCGCATCAACGATTTCACGAACGCTGTTGAATACCGGAGCTTCAATACCGCTTCGTCGGCGGCTTTGTCGGACAGCATGAAGAACTTCATCAACGCCACGCCGGCAGGCAACTACATTGCCGTTTCGGTTATCTTTAACGGACAGACAAATGTGAACGAGGGGCTGAAGCAGGCGATGGATTCGTTGGGAGCGACGATGTTCCGCTCCATTCTCAACAATCAATCGTACGCGTTCATCGGGAGAAAAGGAATTGGCGGTCCCGGCATGACAGCTCTTGAGCAATTGAACAGCGACACTGCGGTGTTGAGTCTCCAGGTGCCGAACGTCTATTCACTCGGGAAAGGCTCCGTGACGTCGCTGCCGGTGCCGGTTGCGCAAACGTGGGAAACGCTGCACTGGCAACGTTCCGGGGATATGCAATTGACGAATCCCGGGCTTGCAATAGTCGGGCGTCGCCCTTCCGGCATCGTTGATACACTGCGCATATTTCCGAAGGACAGTACGGACGTCGATTTGACATTCCTCGATTCACTAACAACCGGAACGTCGTATTCGCATGTGAATGTTGCCGGCTTGCTGTCAACGTCGGATGCAAATGTTACGCCTGTTATTTCGGCATGGGAGATTGATTGCACGCTGCCCCCCGATATTGCCGTCAGCGCGAGGAGTTTTGTTCAAACAAGAGTGGCAACGTTTGATTTACCCGTTACGGTGCATAATTTGGGCTATCGCAAGAGCGACAGCATCCGGATTGTGGTGAATGCTCTCGACAAGTTTAATGCGGGAAGACAGGTTGGAGCTGCGACGATTGATTCCATCGACATCGGAGGGAATCTCTCGACGGTTATTCAGATTCCAATGGCGATTCTTCCCAAAAAAACCTTGTTGCAGGTACTCATCAGCCCGGTGAACGGCGGAAAAGACCTCATTGCCGAAAACAATACGGCATACTATCCGTTGATCAGGACGGACATCGTTGCGCACAACAGGCTGAATGTGTACGCCGACGGCAAGCCGTTGATGGACGGCGATTACGTTTCGGCGGAACCTGTTCTTCTTGTAAAAACAGGGCAGCAGGAAATCCCGACGTCCGCCTCGCAGTTTGAGATGTTCGTGAACAACAAGCCCGTTCCCGGCCTTTCCGCTCAGGCATCGTTGTCGAAAGCGGGCACACAGGCACATGTCTCCGAGCATACATTCACGCCTTCACTGACAACCGGTGATCAGGCGCTGACATTCCGGGTCGCACAAATGAACGCGTTGGGTCGGGTTGACACGATTGAAGAGACCGTACATGTCCGTGTCTCCACCGAGTCCCGAACGCTGCATGTCTATTCGTACCCGAATCCGTTTGCGACAGAAACCTATTTCACATTTACGCTTGCCGGTTCGAGGCCGCCTGATGAGGCTCGGATAAAGATTTACACGATTGCAGGAAGAAAGATCCGTGATATCACCGTAGCGGCTAACGCATTGAGTATCGGCAATAATCGTGTACATTGGGACGGAAGAGATTCCGATGGCGATGAGATTGCCAATGGCTACTACTTCTACGAACTCACAACATTCCGCGAAGGCAAAACAGAATCAAGTATTCATAAACTTGCGAAGGTGAGGTAGCACGTTTCTGTTTCTGATATTCTGCCATTACTGAGTTTGTTGAAACATGAAATAGGAGGTGGATATGAAACACCTTGTTGCATACGCCGTAGCGGGCATCATGTTCTGTGGTGCTTGGGTTGTTCCGGCTTCTGCCGGTGAAGACAACAGTGACGCCTTTCGGCTCGTCTCACGTCTGCCGGATGGCTGGCTTATCGAATACACCCCCGGTACGCAGCCGTTCACACAAGTCGAAATTGAGGGTCGGATGCATCTGCTGTTTGACGGAATGGCCCGCCTCGATCCCTCTTTCGATCACACGGGATTGCCGAAACTTCCCGTTGAGGTAATCACGCTGGGCATTCCCGCTGATGCGTTTCTGCGGGTGGAGCTGCTGGATCCCGAGTATGAATTGATCGTGAAGCAGCGTGTAGCACCGTATCCGACGTATCACTTTTCAGAAGAGACCGAGCCCGTTGCCGAGTACCGGAAGAATGCTTCGGCGTACGGACAGAACAGGTACTTTCCCTCGCTGCACGTTGTTGCCGATCCGCCGGGACGTTTTCGGGATCAGCGCATCGCTTCAATTCGTCTCTCGCCGTATCAATACAATCCTGCAACTGAGACGTTGCGCCGGATTGTGCGGGCGAAACTCCACATCCGTGTGATGCGCACCGACGGCGGCGGTTCAATGGTACTTCCTCCGCCCTCTGCCGTTCGTCCCGATCCGCATTTCGAGGAACTCTACAGAAGTACCCTGTTCAACTACGATGAAGCAAAGGGTTGGAGGGGAGATGCGGGCGCAGAGTCCTTCCTGCGCATGGTGCCTGACCCGACGCGTGATTGGTTCGAAACGGGGAAGAACTACTACAAGATTCCGATTACCGAGGACGCCTGGTACAAGGTAACGAAGGCGCAGCTTGTCGCCGCCGGAGCGAATCCATCCCTCATCGATATTCCGACACTGAAGATCTTTCACTGTGGTGTTCAGATTCCGGTTGTCGTTCGTCCTGACACGAGTGTCGAATTCTACGGCAAACGAAACTCCGGCGACTCGACATACACAGATTTCTTTACAGACACAAGTGCTTACTGGCTGACGTGGGGAGGGGTTGCAGGTCTTCGTTTCACGCCTACTTTTGTGGACTCGACTGGCGTGATGACGAATCATTCTTCATCGCTCACAACAAGGCATTGTGAAGAGAACAACGACTACTTTCAAGGCACGACAACAAACGACATTATCAACATTCAGACGGTTCCCGGCGAAGGATGGGCATGGGGCGAGCCGCCAGATTGGTTCTTCCCAACCGCAACCCGTGAGTATGCGTTTGTCGTGGACGAAGTCGTGGCCGACTCCGGGTTGCAGGCCAGACTTCGGGTTCGACTTGTCAGCACGACGTTGAACTACACAACGCCGAATCATCGTGCGCGCTTCTGGGTGAATGACTCGCTTGTTGGTGAGGCGACATTTCCAGGCAGAACAAGCCTCGTATTCAGTGCTAACATTCCGCAATCCTGGCTCCATAACGGTAGCAACCAACTGAGGATTCAATCCATTCTTACATTAGCATCACCGAATCAATTTTATCTTGATTGGTTTGAAGTTGATTATGAACGACTGCTTCGTGCGGGTAACAATCAGCTTGCAGTTGCAGCAGGACAGACCGGCCCACTGACACGAACAGTGTTCAATGCCTCGGGCTTCACAAGCCCTCAGATTGAAGCGTTTGACCTCAGCACAATGCGGCAGATTACCAGTACGCATATCACGCAAGATGAGGATGGGTACAGTATTGCTTTCCGGGATACGCTTTCGGTTCCCCGGTCGTACATCGTTACGAGTTCAGGCGGAGCACGGCCCGTCCCGGCCGTGACGCAGAAAATGTTCACCGACATTCGGGTTAACGCCGCGGGTGCGGATTACATCATCATCACCCATAAGAACTTCCTAAGTGCCGCGCAGCAGCTCGCAACGCATCGTCAAACAGTGAATGGCGTCCGGACGAAAGTGATTCTCGTTGACGACATCTACGACGAGTTCAATTACGGCATCATGAATGCAACGAAGCTGAAGCCGTTCGTGAAGTATGCCTTTGACAATTGGGCTCAGCCGAGACCGGCATATCTCCTCTTGTTCGGTGATGCGTCGTGGGATTATCACAGGTTCCTTTCCACCTCTATCAACACGAATTTCGTTCCGTCGTACGGCGTTCCCGCAAGTGACAATTGGTTTGTTACGTTCAATCCGGACACGGCCTCACTCCCCGCGATGTTGGTCGGGAGGATTCCGGTTGCGACACCCGCGCAGGCGCAAAGCGTAGTGCAGAAGATCGTCGGGTACGATTCATATATACTGGCGGAATGGAACAAGAACTTTCTCTTCATCACCGGAGGAAATACTCCGAGCGAACAGGCGCAGTTCAATTCCTACTCCGAGGGCATGATTGCATTAATCGTTGCACCGCCCATTGGTGGAACGCCGTATCGCGTCTATAAAACCACGCTTGGCGTGATCGACGGTGAACACAAGGAACGGCTCAAGCAGCTTGTTCGTGACGGGCTCGTGTTCATCAATTTTATCGGGCATTCGGGCGGGAGAATATGGGGCGTCGATATCGGCCCGCCGTCCGAATTGGAGAACACGAACGGCAAGCTGCCGTTTCTTGCATCGGTGAGTTGCAACGTCGGCGGCTTTGCAGACCCGGAAAGCCATGTGCTCGCCGAGGATTTCCTCCTTGCCGACAATCGGGGTTCCATCGCATCGTGGGCATCCTCAACCTTGGGATATCCCTCGTATGGCAGGGATTTGGGAAGGGATTTTCTCCAGGGTGTGCGGGACTCGGTGCGGACATTCGGCCTTCTGACGACGAATGCAAAGATCAAGATGTTGCGAACGTACGGGGCCGACTATATTGCTAATGCCACGGTGCAAACCAACAATCTGTTGGGCGACCCGCTGTCACGTTTTGCGCTGCCGCTGAAGCCCGATCTGGCAATCCGTCAGCAGGATATCATCCCCAGCAATCCAACACCGACCGTCAACGACACACTTGTGATGGTGAAGGTGAAGATGTTCAACTATGGTTTAGTTACTCCGGACAGCGTGGAGGTTGCCGTGACCGACACGTACAACGGCCAGACGACAACTCTTGCAAACAGAAAAGTTGCCCCGATGCGCCAGGTGGATTCGATCAATGTTGAGTGGCGCGCAATGCACCAGGTCGGGCTGCATACGCTTACGGCTTCGCTCGATCCGCAGAACCTGATTCCTGAAGTGTCCGAACTGAACAATATCGCTTCACGGGAACAGTACGTCTATGCAAACCTTCTTTCGGTTGTCAAGCCTGTCAGGAACATGGTTGTTGAGTCGGGAGTTCAGAGATTGATGGTGACCAGTCCGTTCGGAGTTGATTCGCTGGGGTTTGCTTACGAGTTTCAGCTTGATACGGTCGATACGTTCGACTCGCCGGCGTTGGTTGAGTCAGGGCCGGTCGTTCCGGCTGCGGTCACAGGAGAGTGGCTCACTCCGTCGCTTCCCGTCAACCGCGTGTACTTCTGGCGTGCGAGAACGAGTTATGCGAATGCACTGGGAAAATGGGTCGAATCGTCCTTCTCGACGGCGGGTGATGTGCCTGCATTGCCGCAGATCCGCTGGCGGGAACATGCGGCAAAGCAATTCAGGCGCGACGTTCTCACACAATCCACTGCAACGGATACGGGTGTCACTATTGCGCCGAGTCCGGCGATCAATCTGTTTGTCCGATCGGTCGGGTACAGGTACAATCAGTTGGCGGAATACTACAGCGTCATCAGAATCAACGAACAAAAGATCACAGGGTACTGGTGGGAGTTGGGAAGCAGCTTCATGGTCATCCGCCTGAACGAATTTTCCGGGGCATTCGAGTTCCGGGCGTTCAATCTCGTGACGTTTCCCGCCGATTCCGGTTTGCGTGAGGCGCAACGAATGGCGGATTTCATCAATCAAACTCCGACAGGAAATTTTATTGCATGGAGTGTCATCTTCGACGGAAGAACAAACGTTACCGAAAGCCTCTACGTTGCGATGGAGAGTCTGGGAAGCACGCTGGCACGAACAGTCCAGCCCGGACAATCGTGGGCGTTTGTCGGAAGAAAGGGGAGCGGCGGCCCGGGGATGACGGCGTTGGAAAGCCTCACGAATGATACCGCCGTTGTGTCGCTGCAGATTCCCAACTACTACAGTTACGGCAGCGGCTCGATTGCAACGGAGCGGATGTTTGTATCGGATTCGTGGAGTGCATTCCAGTGGCAGCAAAGCGGCCCGCCATCGACCAATGCGCGGCTCGCATTCCTCGGCAACCGCCCGAACGGGGCTGTCGACACACTGCGGATTTTCCCGAAAGACAGCGCAACGATTGATCTTTCATTCATGGACCCGCTGACATCGGGCGAACGCTATAATGCCGTGCAAGTTGCCGCACTGTTCTCCACAACCGACGCCCTAGTTACTCCGTTGCTGCATTCCTGGCAAATGGATCTCAACGCCCCCGCCGATCTTGCCATCAGTGCCCGGACACTGAGCAGCTCGGAGCCGACGGCCACGCGCAATGTAGAAGTCACGGTGTACAATATCGGGTATCAGGATAGCGACAGCTCAACGGTTGTTCTTTCCGTGTATGACCGGCAGAATCGTGCCCGCCAACTTGCGAGCGTGCCTGTTCAGCCGGTTGTCCTCGGAGGTTCGAGGACGGTTGTTATTCCCATCTCGACAACAAATCTGCCCCGGAGAGTGATGCTGCAGGCCGTTGTTCATCCGGCAAAGCGTGCAAAAGATCTTGTGCACGAAAACAATACGGCATATCATTCATTCGATCTGGGTCCGTCACTGATGCCTGCAATGCAGGTGTATGCCAACGGCTCGCCTGTGATGGAAGGCGATTACGTGCCCGCAACGCCTGTGTTGATGCTCGATCTTCAGAAGCGGGATGAGAATCCCCCTGCACGCATCGAGGCACAACTGTTTGTGGACAACAGGTTCGAAGGCAACTGGACATCTCCCGCCGGAGTGTCGGAACAACGCCCGACATTTACTCCGCAGCTTTCGGATGGTCTCCATCAACTTACGTTCAAAATCATGAGTGTAAATGCGTTCGGCGAGATTGACACAACGGAAAGCATGTTGAATGTTCTCGTCTCGAAAGAAAGCCGCATTCTGCACATGTACAATTACCCGAATCCGTTTTCGCGTGACACATACTTCACGTTCATGCTCGCCGGATCGACTCCACCGGAGGAGTTGAGAATCCGCATCTTCACCGTTGCCGGAAGGAAGATCAGAGATATTCTTGTGCCGCCGTCGAGCGTGCAGATCGGCTCCAACCGGATTTATTGGGATGGGAGAGATGAAGATGGCGATGAGATAGCCAACGGGTACTACTTCTATCAAGCGTCTCTCAAAGGGGAAGGGAAGGAGCTTTCAGCAGTGCAGAAGTTGGTGAAGGTACGGTAAGTACCGGGTGAACCGCTGGATTGAAAGAAAACCGCTAAGGCGCGAAGACACGATTAGACTGGCAGAGTCTGGCTCTACATAAAGAACCGCCCCGACGACTCATCGTCGCCGTGGCTCTGGTTTCAGCTAGGATCAACAGGATACTGTTTGCTTCACGTCGTGTACATCCTGTTCATCCTGCCAAGAAGTGATGGTGATGCACCGTTACTTCAACAATACCATCTTTTTCAACTCATTCTTCTGTCCGCTTTGCAATCGGTAGAAATACGTCCCGCTTGCGAGAGCCGAGGCGTCCAGCTGCACTCTGTGCATCTGGCCTGCCTGCGCCACTCCGTCGTACAACGTTGCAACCTGCTGGCCAATCGAATTATACACTACAAGCTGTGCATCGCCTGTTACATCAACCGAAAACGCAATCTCGGTGGAAGGGTTGAACGGATTCGGGTAATTTTGTCCCAACTCGAAACGGTTCGGGGCGCTCACCGGCTCGCCCACGGAGGTGACGCCGTTGACGACGACAATCGGTTCGGTGTAATGGATTGTGCCGTCGAGATCAACCTGGCGCAGACGGTAGTGGCCACTGCCTGCCGGGGCGTTCACGTACGTCCAGGAGTAGTCATGCGGGGTAACTGTTGTGCCGTTTCCGGGCACGAAACTGTTGGGCAGATCTTCGTAGGAAGACGTTGCACTCGCGGCACGCTGCAGGTAGAAGCCGTAATTGTTTGTTTCGGAGATGGTTCTCCAGTTGAACACGATGGAGTTGTTCTGCGGAATCGCCGAGCCGGTGAAACTCGCAAGCTGCACTGGGACAGGGCTGCTCGAGAACACTATCGAGGTTTTCGGATCGCCGACAACCACATCCATCCACGACATCATGCGCGACGCCATGTAGTAGCTTTCGGCAAGATTGTATCCCGCCACGTACCGCGGAAACAGAACAAACGCAAGCGCCATTGCGTTGGAGTAAGGCTCGTACACATATCCCTTCGCTCCGCTGACTCCCTCATGAAGCAAATCCACCACAAGCGACTGTCCGTATGTGGGCGGATCGTTAAACGTTCTACCCGACGTCGAGACATACGTCTCGGCAATGGCTCCCGGTACGTACGTATTGTACGGAATTGCATACTGCGTGTAGAGATGCTGGTAATGATCGTTGCTTCCCCAACTCATGTACCCGACCAGGTTCTGCTGGTTCGTTTTATAAACTGTTGTCGAATCGAATATCACCGTTCTGCCGGTGCTTGCCAAGTTGTTGCGCGCATTGGTCATGTAGGTATTGAGCGGCGAATCCCATGCCGGGTCCTGATCGAACAGGATCGGGGCCGATGCACTGACCGACACTCCGGGGCCGCTGCGGTCGATCAGATCAAGTACAGTTTGCAAATGGTAGGCATCAAGCCGCGTGACAAGATAAATGCCGTACGTCGAGCGGGAGAAGTTTGCATTCTGCAGGTAGTACGGGGATGCAACCCGCCCGTCGCCGCCGATGTACGAAGCATAGGGACCGAGAATCAGCATCAACTCACTCTCAACCGACGAGGAAGGTGAAGAAGTCGAGAATGTGTTTCCTCGGTTCACCTTCAAAGGCACGCCTTTCGTCGTCACGAGATAGTTGATCGAATTCTGAAGATTCCCGGCAAGAAGCTGCTGCTCGACCTGAGCCCTAAGCTGGTTGAACTTCGTGCTGTCAATCTCCTCTGTCGTATCGGCCTGAACATAGATCATGTTCGCGGCGGGAATATTCCGTGCCGCTTTGAAATAATTGCCGATTGTCTGTGAAGCAGAACTGTTTGTGTTAATAATTACCGCGACGTCGTTGTAGGAAACCTGTCCTGTTGCCGAAAGGGGCAGCATCCAGCAAATCAACAAACCCGCAAGTAATAGCCTGATAGTGGGCATAACTCCTCCTGATATAAAATCCTGCCTCTATTAGTTCACGGCGTGTGCCAGCAGAGACCGGATTAGGAACGGACGTCGGTAACCCGCTAACCGATGAATCTACTATGGGTTGCAGTATCAGGGTGTTGAATGAAGATGGGAAACACGAAGAGAGAAGGGAAACAGATTGGGGATTCGTTCAGAAGGTTTGTAGAAATTGCAGGGTCGAGCCCGAGTCCCCCTCAAAGCTGTAGCGCGAGTCTCCGACTCACTCACGGGCGGGACGGCGTCCGCCGGCACGCGGCCTTTCGCACAGAGGGGAATATGGTCAAGCGAAGAAACAAGATCTGTGTCGTCGAAATCGTCGGCTGTGTGGGGAGGGGAATCAATCGAAGGGGTTAAGTTTCGGTGAAACCTTGTTCAACCCCGCACCGAAACTTACGGGTTGTGCGCTGGCGATTGATTCCGGCGGGTTATCCGTTCCGACGAAGTCGGAACGAGATCTCGTTCCCAAAGGGAACGGACGATTTCGACAGTTTTTGCCGCAACAATCAAAATAGAACTGAGCGGCATCCCGCTTCGCAGGACTTTCGTCCATTTCTTTTCTAAAAAGAAATGGACAACGTAGCCAACAAAACAGTCCCGACACCTCTCGATGCCGGGACTGCTGTGCGCTTCTTGCCGTAGATTTCAGCCAGTGATTGAACTCAGGTGTGCTGAAATCTAAACCCTTCGTGATTCTCTCCCCGCTGCCCGCCGTCGATTTCGCAGGCCACGGATCACAAACCCGTGGGGTCGAGATCGTCGGGATTCACCATAAAAGCAAAAGCCCCGACACCTTTCGCTGCCGGGGCCGGGTCTTCGCTATTGATCCTGGTTCTTTTGTAGGGACGTTCAATTGAACGTCCCTACGGAAGCCGTATTACTTCAACAACATTAACCCCGCCTGAAAGCGGCGGGATTGAAGCGTTATCATAGCCTTTACTTAAGGAGCATCAACTTCTTCAAATCCGATTTCTGTCCGGATTGCAGTCGGTAAAAGTACACGCCGCTGGCAAGTCCGGTGGCGTTGAAGCGGACGAGGTTGAACTGTCCCGCCTCGGCAATGCCGTCGAAGAGTGTCGCCACCTTTTGTCCGATGGAGTTGTACACATCCAGCGTGGCGCGGCCCGTTACTTCAACCGTGAACTTGATTTCCGTCGAGGGGTTGAAGGGGTTCGGGTAGTTCTGCGACAGCGCAAATACCTTCGGCGCAACTTCGGGCACGCTGGTCGGCATATCGACCAAAATCGGCTCGGTGTAATGCTGTGTGCCGTCCAAGTCGACCTGCTTCAGGCGGTACTGCGTTGCCGAGGTAATGCCCGTGATATCCGTGTACGTATAGTCGCGCGGCTCGTTGGTGGTGCCGTGGCCGGGTACGAAGCTGCCCGGAATCTCCGTCCATTCAGTAGCTCCCATATTGCGGCGCTGGACATAGAAGCCGTAATTATTCACCTCGCTGATCGTTCTCCAATCCAGCCGGACATTGTTGCCTGCCACCACCGCCCCCGTGAATGAGGCAAGCTGGACGGGGAGGGCTTGGAGGCCATTACCGATTGCGAATTTGGTCCCCCAATTTGCAACATGACCACCGACTGCCCTGTTAGAAGTCCCCCCAAATGGGCCATAATTCTCCCAACTTGTTGTTCCAGGACGCAGTCTGAACACGGCAACGTCAAGGCCGGGAATATTATTGGGGTTTTCGTTGCCAATCCCATCTATGAATGCCAGATAAAGAGAATCAGCAAACAAGTTGCTCGGGGCATCAATGAAGTAGTACCTTTTAATTGCTGCTGACTGGTTTGCAATCGGCTCCGGAAACACTCCAGGAAATGAGGTCATAGTTATTTGCTTCCCAGTTTGTGAGCCATTAAGAAGCAAGTATGTATGGAAGTTCGTAAACCTGTATATACCTGCAATGCTGGCAGTCCGCTGAATCGTTCCGCTAATACTGCCGCTAGTAATGGAAACAGCTCCGGGGGCCGTATTCGTGACGACAATCTTGTGCGCGCCGGTGGTCACAACGCCGTTCGTTAGAGTGAGAATGTTTGAGACGGTTTCGTCAGTCAAGAGTGTCACGCCTGCGGCATTGTTGATTTCGAGATCGTAGAAGGTAGAGCCGCTCATGGTTTGGGGTGACGTACCGTTGAGGATGAACTTGCTTGTTCCCGGGTTGAAGATTCCCGCCGGATTTTTTATCCAGTTTCCCTTTAGCTGGAATGTTGATCCATCTCCAGCAACAAAGGCCCCGCCAGCGTCAATGCTGAGATTTCCGTTGATTATATAGGTTGAAAGATCGGGGAATGTTGTTCCTGAGGGATTCCGAAACGTAAGGTGATTCATTGTCAAGGGTAAGCCAGGTCCAGGAACTTGAGAGGCATCGCCGGTGAAGATGTAGTTTGCGGTCGAAGGATATGTTCGCGAGCCCGTAACTCGAACGTTGGAGGCCGTACCCGAGATAGCGATGCCCGAGGGATGACCGATACCGAGCGTAGATCCTGCGGTAAGAGTAAATGTGCCGTTGCTTCCAATGCCGAAGTCGCTGTTTCCCATCATGAGAGAGGCACCGCCATTGACAGTGAAGTTTATTGTATTAGCGAACGTGCCACCGCCCGTGAATACTTGTGGTGTACTACCGTTGAAAATGACCGCACCACTGGCTGATCCTGTTTCGGTGAACGCGCCGCCCGTAAAGGAGAAATTGCCTGCTACGTTCATCGTGCCGATATGAGACCCGGTTCCGCTGCTCGACATGTTAAACGTTGCACCGGCGGAGAGCGAGAAGCCACCGCCAATATTCAAAGTTGACGCACCGTTACTTGTCATCAAGTATGTGCCAGCGGTTGAGAGAGTGAAGTTTCCGCCAATCGTGACAGTAGACGTTCCGAGTGCATTTCCTCGTTGGTTGAACGTGCCACCAGTCTTTGAGAAGTCCCCTGAGACGCTCATTACCGCACTTCCGCTATTATTTGACTTGAGGGTGAAGGTTCCCCCGCTCATCGCAAAGTTTCCACCAACAATGAGCTCAGCAGGCCCCGGGTCATTCACTCCAATAAAGGTTCCGCCACTGAGAGTGAAGTTGCCAACTACATCGAGGGTACCACTACCGTCATTATCTACAAGGATAAAAGTACCACCGGTTTGAATGTAGTTGCCACCCACGGTGAGGGTTCGCTCTGTTGAAGTATTGGCAAGACGAAGTTCCTGTCCGCCCGTATTGCTAACAGTAAAATTACCGGCAATACCACCGATCGAGCCTTCGAGATTGAGGTTGTTTGATTGACTTGCACAATTCCACGTGAAGTTGCCAAACGTCTGCCCCAAGCCTGAAGGGAACCCGCCAGTAGCTCCTGTGATAATACAGGTAGAGTTTGCATCCCACGCTGCAGTCGGAATTCCTTCCCCAGCGACGTTGTGAATGTATGTGCCTCCGTCATTGAAAACGATTGTGCCGTTGTTGGTGATACCGGAGGTATTGGATGTGCTATTGGTTTGGAGTGTACCGAACACTGATAGGTCGGTGCCAGTGCCGTCATTTATGGTGAGAGTATTTCCGTTATTGATGGTTACCTGCCCGCCAGATTCAATCACTACTTGGTCAACTGTTACCGACGATGTTACTGTAACAGTATGCGGGCTGCGGATTGTGATGCCCGCATTGTTGGCGTTTGTCGGTGTGCTGGCGGCAGCGCCCCACGTAGAACCGTTGTTGGTTGAAACTTGCCATGTGCCCGTGGAACTCCAGTTGCCGTTGGCGTTGCTCCGATATAGAGTCTGTGCGAACGCGCTCGTCCCAGCAACCAGCAGGCACATTGCTATCGCGAGAAAGCCGAATATGTGTTTCATTGTAACCCCCGTGTTTATGTTGAAAAGAAATCCGTGTCGTTGGAACTGTGTGTGTATCTACCTCCGTCGGGAAGTCAGGTTATGGTTGTCATTGTCGTCCCCTCCCGCGAGTGTGTGTCGTATCTGCCTGTGAAACGTGCTGTGTGCTGTAGATCAACCTGATAGCCATATTTCTGCCAAAATATACGATAAGCAGCGTAAAGTTGTATATGCGTTGGCGCACCAATCGAAAAAACATACGCCGAAAGCCGTATCCGCTGAAAAGTTGCGAACCAGCCGCTTTTAAGAACTCAGAATGTCTGTTCGGGGGAAGAAACGTTGAGCGTTGTAACTTTGTCGTGAAGAGTAGTCGGGGGACTTCGGGATTGGTTGTGTACTCGCACAATATAATCGGTTATGACCGGGCGTTGTGATATGTGCGTCACAAGTTTCGGTATCGTGCAGAAGATTTTTGTGGGGGCGGCACGCCGTGTGTGTGGACATAGGGGGATGACAAAGAAAACCACCAAGACACGAAGGCGCGAAGTGCGCTACTCAGATGTCGCCCGAAGTTACTGTAAGAAGCAATTTTTTGTGTAGAGTTGTTTGTAGGGACGTTCAATTGAACGTCCCTACGGAAGCCGTATTACTTCAACAACATCAGTCCCGACAAACCGCCAAAAAGATCAGCGGTCAGGAAGAGGGGGCACGGCGGGCAGGCCGACTCGGCATTGTGCGGAACAGGAGTCCCGTGCTACAACGCTGGGCCGTAGCGCGAGTCTCCCCGCCACAAGATAAAGCACGGCGGGCAGGCTGACTCGCTCAATGGCGGGACGGAGTCCCGCGCTACAATACTGAGCCGTAGCGCGAGTCTTCCCGCAATAAGATAAAGCATGGCGGGCAGGCCGCCGTCGATTTCACAGGCCACTGATCACAAATCCGTGGCGTCGAAATCGTCGGCTGTGTGCGAAGGGGAATCAATCGAAGGGGTTAAGTTTCGGTGAAAGCTTGTTCAACCCCGCACCGAAACTTATGGTCCGTGCGGTGGGGTGTGCTAAATCTGCGTGATCACACCCCGTCCGACTGCGCAAAAACTGCTTCGTCGGACACCCCTCTCTCTCACCCACTTGCCCGCGCACAGAGGGGAATATGGTCAAGCGCAGAAACAACATCACTGATCCACACACTCCCCTCTGTGGGCTGGGTTGCGTGCTGGGGAGAGGGGAGACGGAGGGGTGTGTTAAGTCCTCGCAAACAAAACAGCCCCGACACCTCTCGATGCCGGGACTGCTGTGCGCTTCTTAGATGTAGCCTGGGGGTTACTGTAAGAAGCAATTTCTGTATGTCATTCCCTCGAAAAGAAAACCACGAAGACGCGAAGTATTGTCAGAGTTTCTCGCTCCCGACTCCCCCTCTCCTCGCAGGAGAGGGGGTTGGGGGTGAGGTTACTTCAACAACATCAACCCCGCCTGAAAGCGGCGGGATTGAAGCGTTATCATAGCCTTTACTTGAGGAGCATCAACTTCTTCAAATCCGATTTCTGACCGGATACTAACCGGTAAAAGTACACGCCGCTGGCCATGCCGGAGGCGTTGAACTGAATCCTGTTATACTGTCCCGCTTCCGCGATGCCGTCGAACAGCGTGGCTACCTTCTGGCCCAATGCGTTGTACACGTCAAGCGTTGCGCGGCCCGTTATTTCAACTGTGAACATGATTTCCGTGCTCGGGTTGAACGGGTTCGGGTAGTTCTGCGACAGCGCAAACACCATCGGCGCTGTTTCGGGTACGCTCGTCGGCGAGTCAACCAAAATCGGCTCGGTGTAATGCTGCGTGCCGTCGAGATCAACTTGCTTCAGGCGGTACTGCGTTGCCGTGGTAATGCCCGTGATATCCGTGTACGTGTAGTTGCGCGGCTCGTTGGTGGTGCCGTGGCCGGGCACGAAGCTGCCCGGAATCTCCGCCCATTCAGTAGCTCCCATATTGCGGCGCTGGACGTAGAACCCGTAGTTATTCACTTCGCTGAACGTCCTCCAATCCAGCCGGACGTTGTTGTTGTTCACAACTGCGCCGGTGAATGAAGCGAGTTGGACGGGGAGGGCTTGAAGGACGTCGCCCATAGCGAACTTCGTGGAGAATATGCCTGCAAAGTGCTGAAACACCTCATTGAGATCTCCATTTCCGCCAAGTTTCTCCCAACTGGTAGTTCCGGGTCGGTGACGGAAAAAGCCGAGTTGCAGCAATCCGATTCCATTCTCATTCTCAGTGGCGCTATCATACGCAAGATGAAGTTCGGCAGCTGTAAACGGGGAAGGCACAATCATCTCATAATATCGTCTGATTGCCGCCGCCTGATTGGCGATGGGCGTAGGCCACTGAAATGGGTGCGACGTGATGGTTACATTCTGGGCATTCTGCGTACCGTCGAGCACCATGTACGTGTAGAAGTCCGTGAACCTGTATGTCCCAGCCGAGGCAGGCAGAGTTCGCTGGATTGTACCGTTAATACTTCCGCTTGTGATTTCTACGGCTTCCGAAGATGAATTCGTCACGATGACTCGGTTCGATCCCGTTGTGAGCACGCCGTTCGTTAAGGTCAGAATGTTGGACACAGTCTCGTTGGTCAGAAGTTCAACGCCGGCTGCATTGTTGATTTCGAGATCGTAGAAGGTGGAGCCGCTCATAGTCTGTGGTGTTGTACCGTTGAGGAGGAATTTGCCGGTACCGGGGTTGAAAATACCGGCAGGATCTTTCGTCCAGTTTCCTTTCAGGTGGAATGTTGAGCCGTTTCCTGCAACAAATGCTCCGCCCGCGTCAATAGTAAGATTGCCGTTGACGATGTAAGTGGCAAGGTCAGGAAAAGTTGTCCCCGACGGATTGCGGAACGTAAGGTTGTTCATTGTCAGCGGTAACCCCGGCCCGGGTACTTGAGAAGCGTCGCCGGTGTAGATGTAGTTTGCGGTTGAAGAGTACGATCGTAAGCCCGTAACGCGAATGTTGGAGGCAGTACCCGAGATGGCAATTCCTGAGGGGTGACCAATGCCAAGCGTACCACCCCCGGACAGCGTGAAGGTACCGTCACTGCCAAGACCAAAATCGCTTTCACCAAGCATCAGCGTAGCTCCACTATTGACCGTGAAATTGACGGTATTGGCAAAGCGTGTGCCTGTTGATGTATAGTTGGTCATGCCGGTGAAATTGACCGAGCCCGAGCCCGAACTTGTTTCCGTGAATGTTGAAGTGTCCGTCAGAGAAAAATTTCCGGCAAGATTCAACACGCCCACTGCCCCTGCTCCGGAGATGTTGTACGTTCCGCCGCTGATTGAAAAATTGCCTCCCATTGTGACGACAGAAGTTCCTGTTGAGATTGATCGCTGGATGAATATCCCGCCGGTTTGTGTATAGTTGCCGTCGAGGCTGAGCAGTGCTGAACTGTTGTCGCTGTCCTCGGTTTTCATATCAAATGTACCGTCGCTTATCGTCAAATCTCCGAGAACGAAGAGGGTTCCATCTCCGATGTCGTCCACGATCTTAAAGGTGCCGCCGCTCATCGAGAAGTTTCCGCCGATCTCAAGGGTTGCCGAGCCTTCGTCATCGACGATGGAGAACGTTCCTCCCGTAATAATGAAATTGCCGGGTACATACAACGTCTGGTCAGAGCCCGTGTTGGAGATACGCAACTCGTTGCCGCCTGTACTGGCAACAGTGAAGTTGCCCTGAATCCCTCCCAAGTTCGACTCAAAACTTACACTGTTCGTCTGGCCTGTGCAATTCCAGATGAAATTGCCGAATGTTTGTCCAAGGCCGCCGGGCGACGTTGAATCGACTCCTGTTATAGCGCAGGTTGAGTTTGCGTCCCACGTTGCAGCGGGAATTGCTTCGGCGTCCACATTGTGAACATAGGTCCCGCCGTCGTTGAAGACGATCGTGCCGTTGTTCGTGATCCCTGAAGTATTGGACGTGCTGTTCGTCTGGAGAGTTCCGGAAACGGACAGATCCGTGCCGCTGCCGTCGTGTATCGTGAGGGTGCTTCCATCAGTAATTGTTACCTGTGCACCGGCCTCGATCACAACTTGGTCAACGGTAACGGACGACGTTACACTAACGTTGTGCGGGGTGCGGACGGTGATTCCGTCATTGTTGGCGTCCGTTGGCGTGCTTGATGCTGCCGTCCAATCCGTTCCGTTGTTTGTTGAGACCTGCCATGTGCCGGTGGAATTCCAATCCCCGGTAGCATTGCTGCGGTACAATGTTTGTGCAAAAGAAGGTACTCCCGCGAGTGCCAGGCACATCGCGATAGCGGCAGAGACGAAGAAGTGTTTCATCATAACCCCCGTTTGTTTTTTGCAAAAAGTGATCACAAGAAATTGTCTTGCCGAGCGGCATTGCATACACATCCCTCAGGAGTGTGCTCAACAATTGTCATTTGTCATCCCCCCACTGATCCGGGATCGCCTTTTGTGCGGGTGTATCTGTTTCGGGATGTTCTGCCTTGATTATGACAGATCAACCTTACGGATGAGATTCAAACAAAATATACGTTCAACAGCCGAGACTTCCACGCGTGCCAGCGCGTCGATTTCAAAATCGTACGCGGTAAGCTCGATCCGTGGAAAAATTGCGAACCAACTACTTTTCGGTCTCAAACTGCAAAAGCGGGTGAAAATCGCCGGTGGATAGTGACTTTTGTCGTGAATGTTCTTCTTTCAATTACCCGAGTCTCATCTGATCCGCCTTCGGCCCGCTTTGGCACCGGTATCCCGCCACACCGCCACAAAGATCGGCGGTCAGGAAAAATGGCGGGTTACCTTGCAGTCTGCATTCAAAGAACTTACTTCAACAACATTAACCCCGCCTGAAAGCGGCGGGATTGAAGCGTTATCATAGCCTTTACTTAAGGAGCATCAACTTCTTCAAATCCGATTTCTGTCCGGATACCAACCGGTAAAAATACACGCCGCTGGCGAGGCCGGTTGCGTTGAAACGTACCGTGTTGAACTCTCCGGCTTCGGCAACGCCATCGAACAGCGTGGCAACTTTCTGTCCTAACGAGTTGTACACGTCAAGCATAGCGCGGCCCGTTACTTCGACCGAGAATTTTATTTCGGTTGAGGGGTTGAACGGATTGGGATAGTTTTGGGAGAGCATGAACTGCTTCGGTGCCGTTTCCGAAACACTTGTCGGCACATCAACCAAAATCGGCTCGGTGAAATGCTGCGTGCCGTCCAAGTCAACTTGCTTCAGGCGGTACTGCGTTGCCGTGGTAATGCCCGTGATATCCGTGTACGCATAGCTGCGCGGCTCGTTGGTGGTGCCGTGGCCGGGCACGAAGCTGCCCGGAATCTCCGTCCATTCAGTAGCTCCCATAGTGCGGCGCTGGACGTAGAAGCCGTAGTTATTCACTTCGCTGATCGTCCTCCAATCCAACCGGACGTTGTTGTTGTTCACAACCGCGCCGGTGAATGAAGCGAGTTGGACGGGGAGGGCGCCGAATCCGTTGCCGAGCGAGAACTTCGTCGACCAATCGGACACGCTGAATGCCGAGGCACTGACGTTCGTGCCTGCAAAAGGTCCGTAGTTCTCCCAGCTTGTTGTGCCCGGACGGAGGCGGAATACCGCGATATCCATCGTGTCGATATTGTTGGGATTCTCGTTTGCGACGCCATTGATGAAGGCAAGTGAGAGCGTGTTTGCCATGAGGCTGGTGGCGGTGATTTCATAATACCGCTTGATCGCCGCGCCCGGGTTTCCGATGGGCGAGGGGAATTCACCCGGATACGATGTTACCGTCACATCCTGTGCTGACTGCGAGTTATTCAGAATCATGAACGTGTAGTAGTCCGTGAAGCGGTACGTGCCGGGAATGCCGTTTCCGATTGCCCTGCGGATTGTGCCGTTGATGCTTCCGGCTCCAATAACAACTGCGCCGGGGTTCGTGTTCGTAACGATGAGTTGATGATCTTCGCCCGTCGTCACGACGCCTTCCGTAAGCGTGAGTGTGTTGGCGATGGTTTCGTCCGAAAGAAGCGTGACGCCGCCTGCATTGTCAATTTCAAGATTGTAGAATGTCGAGCCTTTCATGGTTTGAGCAGAACTGCCGCCCATGACGAACGTGCTGGTTTGTGCGTTGAACGTGCCGTTGTTTTCCCAGTTGCCCATCATCGTGACGGTGGCAGAACCTGCGTTGAGTGTTGCGCCTGCATCAATCGTGATGTCATCAATAACAATATCTGCCGTGAGTGACACGCTGTGACCGTTGCGGATAACAACGTTGCAAACGCCTTGCGGAACTTCATCGACGATTTCAGACCCTTGAATGGCAACTGTGTTTGCTGCCCAATGCCGGTCACCGCTCATGGAAAACGAGCCGGGGTTTTCCGCTGCCGCTTCATAAAACCGTGTTCCAGTGACCATCGTGGCGTGGCTTGAACCTGTGCTACCGGTGTTTGATTGAATGCGATCGGAATAGTTGGAAGGTAATCCGACAGTTGACGTGTATCCTTCAGAATGTGATGCGGCAATCCACATCGTTTTGAACAATCCCCACGACGGGGAGAGATTCGGCGGATTCGGGCCGTCCTCGTTATCCGATTGTACACTGCCCGCCTGAGGTACACCCTGATACGATCCTGCTGCGATGCGGTAGGCAACGTGAGCGCTGCGTTCTGCACCTCCGGTTACGTCGATGAATGCCCCTTCGCTGCCGGTTGCAATCTTGTACCATGCTCTTCGAACACGGCTCGAGCTTGTGTTTGTATAGAGTTGCGTGAACCCTGCCGGAGTTGCGGGAGCTGTTCCGCTTGAGTTTTCATCAACCCAAAACACAAGCAACAGGTCGCCCGCCTGAATATTGATCGGCAAAGCAATCGAATGAACTGTACCTGTTTGACTGGTTTTTGCGCTGTTTGCAGTTCCGGCGATAACAGGGAAAAATGTCTCATGAACAGCCATCGTCGGAGTGTTGGGAAGATTTGCCGTGTTCGTCCATGTTCCGTCGGCGAACTCCTCCCACGTATTGCTGTTATTCCATGCGCCTGCAGCCCTTGTGCGGAAGAGCCCCGATGGTCCTTGAATTGCGACTGTGTTCGCCGCCCAGTTGCGGTTGTTGCCGAGCGAGAAGGAGCCGGGATTTTCGGAAGCCGATTCGGAGAAGAACCGTGCAGTCATCGTGCGTGCGTGGCTGCTGCCCGTGCTGCCGGTGTATCCCGTGATCAGCTCCGAGTACCCTGAGGGTGCCGAACCGGAGGAGTTCCCTTCGGAATGAGATGCCGCAAGCCAGAGAGTCTTGTATGAACCCCACGAAGGGCTAAGGCCCGGAGGGTTCGGAGAACTGTTGGTTCCCGTTTCCTCTGACGCAGCAACAGGAACTCCCTGAAACGATCCCGCAGCAATACGATAGGAATTATGCGCGCTCAACAGGCTTGAACCGGAAAGTGAGAGCGAAAGCGACGGGCCTTCGGATCCCGATGCAATCTTGTACCACGCAGCCCGGGTTCTTCCGCCCGAGACGTCGCTGTAGAGTGATATCCAACCGGAGGGTGTTCCGACCGTTGTGCTTGTTGTGTTATCCGTCCAGAATACGAGCAGAAGGTCGCCGGCCTGAATACCTGACGGCAAGGAAACATTATGCGTTGTGGAGCTTGTGCTGGTTTTGGCACTGGTGGTTGTTCCCGCGACAACGGGATACATTTGCGCTTGCAGATCTGAACGCAGTACAAGCATGCAGAGCGCTACGGTGATGATGCCGAGAAATTGTTTCATTGAACCCCCCAGGTCTTTGAAATGTGATGTTAGATTTGTTATGTCGTTCTGTGCGGGAAGTGAATCGGTTGATTCGCTTCCGTTTGAAATGCCGCGTTTGTCAGATTGGGGGACAGGAAAAACTGTGTAGTTTGAACTCTTTGCAGAAGAGTTGGTCGGGGGACTTCGAATAGCTTGTGTTGACTGCTACCAATATAACATGTTTGGCAGCCGGTTTGTGATACATGCGTCACACCATTCGAATGTCCGAATGAAAAAAATGCGACACGGGCAAGAATGATGAAGAGACATAGAGCTACTGTGACGACATTGTAGATGTTCTTCACGTCAGAAAAACAAAACCCCGGCAACATTCGTCATCGGGGCAATGTTTTGCGGGCAGGATCAACAGGATTTTCAGGATACCGCTGGAATATCTTCCAAAGAAACCCGGTATCTTTTCCATCCTGTCAAAAGTACCACGTCGTCACGCCATCCCTATTTCAGCAGCAACATCTTCTTCAAGTCGGTACGTGAGCCGCTTTGCAATTTGTAGAGATACATACCGCTCGCCAAACCGGAGGCATCGACACGGATTGTGTGATACTGTCCCGCCTCCGCGATTCCGTCGAACAGTGTAGCCACCTTCTGGCCTAACATGGTGTACACATCCAGCGTTGCGCGGCCGGATGTTTCAACCGAGAACTTGATATCCGTGGATGGGTTGAAGGGATTCGGATAATTTTGATGGAGCGCAAACCCTTCCGGCTTGCTGCCCATACCGGTCACCGAGGTGACACCGGCGTTCCCGACGATGAATGTGTCGAACTGCGTCAAGCCGTTGACAGTGGCCGTGTACGGATCGGCGCCGGTAACGGCTGCGAGGGTACTTGCCCACTGCGACCCGTTGTAATTGAATGTGTACGCCGGTTCCGCCGGATTGAAGGTTGCTCCGTGATCGGCACCGTTCCACTGAAAACTCACAGTAGCATTGCTTCCGCCCAAGATAGCTTCGCTGATGTGCCATTCGCGGTTGACGACGCGCTGCGGGTTCGATACGGGTACGCTCAGTGCCGGTTTCACGCCGACTCTGAAAATATCCGGCGTTCCTGTATTCGCTATAGTGACAGGGTTGAAAGATGATTCCGTGCCGACGGGGAAATATGCCGCATTATTCCCGACTGCTTCCCGTGCCAAGCGTCCATTCCCCGCCGTAATCACGTACGAGTAATCCGCTCCGCCGGTAATATCTCCTCCATCTCCCACAATCAGATTGGCGTCACCGTTCAACCGGATATTTCCTGAAATCAACGCAAGTGTACCGTTGACACGACAATCGTTAGTCATGCCAACAACAGCTCCGGCAGTTTTCGAAATCGAGAGATTCCGCAGCACAGCGTTGCCGACGAGTGACGAATTGCCGGTCCCGCTGAATGTTACCATTCTGGCGTCCGGGTTGAACGCGCCATTCAGAATAAGGTCACCCTCCACATACAAATCACCGCTTGCATTTGAGGAGAGAACAAGTGATCCGGCCTGCCCGATCACCGCGTCGCCGCGCACAGTAGCGCTGCCGTACGAGCCCCCGAACGAGATTGTTCCCGCGTCAACGCGCAGGTTCCCTGATGTGATCCAGGTGTTGGTGTTCGTTGCGCGGGTAAGTGTCCGCCCGGGCGAATTCATCGTCAGGTCGTGGACGTGCAGGTTGGTGGTCAATGTTGCGTCGGTTGTGCGGTTGAAGACAAAGCTGTTCTGCGAAAAGGGCCAAGTGGAGTTGTTAGCTGCGGTCGAACTGACCTTGTAGTATCGCTCGAACCGCGCTGCCTGCCCGATCGTGCCGGTGGGATTTTCCATCGGCACACCGGCGTACACTACTCCCGTGCTTCCGGCGATGTAGCCGAACCAGGCAAACGTCGAGGGCAAACCGCCGAGAGCAGTCCAGGGAATGGAAAACTCACGGGTTGTGCCGGACCAGGCGTAACTGCCGGCAGAAGAGACGGCGGAATTCCATCCCCCTTGACCGTTGGCGCTGTTCATTGTGCGTTGCAGAGATGTACAGAACACGACACGGTCTGCACGAAACGGAAGTGCGTCGAAGTTGGTGTTGTTCAACATTGTGCCGTTCATCAGACCATCGGCGTTCGTGCCGCCGTTAATAGGCGCGAGCGGATTGACATCAAGGTATATGATTGATGCGTCATCGGCACTTACGCCGGTGATGCCGACGTACAGCGAGTCAGCCGACCATGCCATGTACCACACCGCGGTGCCGCTGGCTTGTGCGTGTGCACCGTTGATATGAAGGCCGTATTCATTGGGAGTGATGATGCCGTTGACTGCGGGAGGTATCGCTTGTCCGAATGCACCAACGGAGATTGATGTAATCATAAACCCAACGAACAGAAAACGCAAAAACATGGGTATTCCCTTTCTTACTGGAACAAGAGTGATGATGGTAGTTGTGACTTTGAATGGAATTGATCGAATATACTACGCGATATCACTTACCGCAAGTTATCCGGTACGATTTTCACCCATCCACCTGCATCGGACGTGACGTGCCCGACACGAAACACAATCTACCTACGAAGTCGCAACAATGATGATGACGGGAGTTGAGAAACTGTTTGCCTTTGCAAGTATCAAGACGAATGTAAGGTTCTTTCTGCGGCAATGTCGAAGGGCGAAAACAGTACACCCCGCTTCAACTGAAACGGGGTGTCGCGGGGTTGTAGTACGTGTTTTGCGGAGAGGTTTCCTTATTTCAAGAGCAACATTTTCTTCAGGTCATTCCTCGTGCCGCTCTGCAAACGGTAGAGGTACATACCGCTCGCAAGGTTGTCGGCGTTCATCCGGATTCGATAGTACTGTCCCGCTTCCGCAATACCGTCGAACAGTGTTGCCACCTTTTGTCCCAACAGGTTGTACAGTTCAAGCGTTGCCCGGTCTGTATTCTCAACCGAGAACTTTATTTCCGTCGAGGGATTGAAGGGGTTCGGGTAATTCTGGAACAGGGCGAACACCTTCGGAGCAACTTCAGGTACCGAGGTGAGTATGTAGTTCACGCTGATCGGTTCGGTACGATGAATTGCGCCGCCGAGATCATGCTGGCGAAGCCGGTAGAAGTACATGCCGCCGGCAGCCAGCGTGTTATCCGTGAAGCTGTAGTACTGCGGCTCGTTGGTGGTACCGTGGCCGGGTACGAAGCTATTGAGCACTTCTGTGAACTCCTGCTCGTTCTCGTGCCGGCGTTCGACGTAGAAGCCATAGTTGTTGATTTCGGAGATGGTTCTCCACTCCAACAGAATACCGCTGCCCGTCGGGCTGATGCGTCCGGTGAATGAGGCGAGTTGGACGGGGAGGGGGATAGCCAGTTCATCCGCGCCGATGTAGGGTGCCTGCGTTTCGCGTGTTTGGTTGTCGAAATCAACAGTGATGCCGCCTGCCGGAATGCCCTTCAGGTTCATATCGCCATTGTGGACGGAGTTGAGGTGAAGGTCACTTGTGCTGTTCACAAACGTCACGGCGTATGTGGACGAGTTGGCATCTCCCGAAGAGTTTGTCTGCCACGAGGCAAAATCGGTGGGAACTCCGCCGGCAAGCCACACGGCGATTGATAGAGGATCACCGTTGAAGATGTTGTAATTCGACGCGCCGGGATCCCAACCGGTGGCTGCCGCGTTGAGGTTGGAGATGACAATATGAGCACCGGTACCTCCGGTTCGCGTATTCACAAAAATGTTGTCCTTGATGTTGACCGTTGCAGTACCGTCGCGGAAGAAGGCAAGCGTGCTGACGGCGCCCGAGCCGTGCGCGCCGCTGAGCGAAACAGAGTTGAAGAACCAGTTGTTTGCCCCAGCTCCTGCATCGCGAATTCCTCCGATAAAATGATCAACGGCCGAAGGATTCAGTGCAATCATGTTGTTCGAGTAGGTAACACTGCCGGTTGCAGAGTAGATGCCATACAGATTGTTCGCAGCTTCGCCATCAATGCCGTATACAAGATTTCTTCTGATGTCCGTGGAAGTCACTGCGCCGGCGACGAATATCCCTATGTTGAAACAACCGCCAGTTGCATTGAACTGGGAGAGATTGTAGATGCTGTTCCCCTCAACGAGGTTGCCGGATGTTGCAGTGCCGATATGGAGACCGGTAAGGAAGAAGCTCGTACTGGAGCTGGCATTCGACTTCAGGTCACGGATGATGTTGTTCCGAATAGTGGTTGTACCTGCATTCACCCTGATGCCCTTCAATTCATCGCCGGCGTTGCGGTAGTACGCTACATTTCCGATGATATTATTTTCAATGTTAACGATGCCGGCGCCTGTGTTGTAGATACAGCGGGCATCATAACTGACCCTGATTGTATCCCAAGCAGATCCCCCGCCACCGATGATGTTGCCCGTGACAGTTCCGATGTTCACGTTTCCGGCGGTGACGCTTATGCCCGCCCACGTCTGTGTTGATCCTCCACTGATATTCAGGTTGGAAATCGTGTTGCCTTGAACGCTTGTCGGTGTCGTCGTTCCGACGGTAAGGAGAATAGCGCTAAACGTGGTTGTTGTGGTCATAGGGTCGCCGCTGCGATTCGGTGCCGAACCGCCGATGCTGTTACCGCTGATCGTGTGTCCGTTCCCGCCCAATATACGGATAGGGATAAGCGCTGTCGTGCGCGCGGCTGTTTGATAGAAACTGCTCGGATTGACAACCCAACCGTCGCCGACACCGGTTGATGAAACATGAACACCCCCCACGGTCCAGTTGAAGATCTCGCACCCGGAGATGGTGTTGTTGGCGTTCGGCGCCAAGGCCGTACCGGAAGAATAGACGGCATTGGCAGGTACGCCTGCGGCATCCGAGCGGTCACGGATTTTGCAATTTTCAATTGTATTATTGCTGTTTCCTGCGGTTCCTGTTGATGTGCTGAACAGGATCGTTCCGCTTGTTGAGCTTGTGTTGCCGCTTTCGATCGTCGCGTTCTTGATCGAATTGTTCGTGGCATCATTAATAAACGTAACCGCAGACCCAGTCGCGCTGGCGTTTCTGATGAGCAGCGATTCTCCGATATTCGGCCGCGTGAACGACGTTGGGGCGGCAGCAGGTACAACCTGCAGAATGTCGGTCTCCTCCCCGGTGTTTGTCTGGGGTACGCTCTCCATCACTGCTTTTTCGCCCGACTCCTCAGCCCTGACCATCGGGCCGACCTGAAGTACCCGTGAAGCATCCTGGCTGGCGGGGGTTGTGGAAACCATTGCTGGCGATGGAATCTCATTCCTCATCTGCGCTTTGCCCGTTACAGCGCCGCTGTTGATCGGAGCGTCACCCGGTTCAGCGAGGGTAATGCCGTCAAAGACTACATAGCTTGCCCCATTGAGAGTGAAGATATTGCCGGCACCCGATATAACCACGGCAACTCCTGTTGCAGGCTTGATGGTAAGCGTGTTAACAGCACTGGCGCCGAGAATCGTGCCGATGGTGATTGGGAATGTCTCCGCCGGCGTTGTGTACAAGGCATCAGTGAGTGAAAATGTAACGGGTCCGACCAGCGCCTTGGTAGCGAGATCAGCGAACGCAGCAGTCAGTGTTGTGTATGTGCCACCTGTGCCAATGTCGATGGAACCACTAATGCCTGTGAGAATAATGTACGAACTTGGCGTGGTTGGCGGCGTTGATACTGTAGGCGGGTTGGCTGAGAATCCTGAAGCACCGGTGGCCGGAAAACAGCTGACATTCGGAGTCCCGGCATTATCCTGTGCGCAGATGTAGTAGGAAACGGCATCTCCCGCAACCACTCCTGCACCAAATGTGAATTGATATTGATCGCCACCGAGGGACGTTGCGGTAGCAGGAGTGTAGGCTCCTGCGTTGATTCTCCAGTACAGTACCGGGAGGCCACCTCCTGCTGTCGGAACACCGGACGGGTCGGCAATAGTTGCTGTTATCGTTCGTGCGGCAAGCGAAAGGGTATTGCCAAGAGGTGTGTAGGTTATTACCGGACCTGTAATGTCGAGAGGAGTTCCTGTAAACTCATCCGCGCCGATATCAGGGGTTGTGCCGTTGCGTGCGTTGCCATCAATATCTGTCGTAATGCCTGCGATGGGGGTCGCGCCGGACTCCAGCTGTGTCGCTATTGCCGGATTAATATGGAGATCACTCGATGCAAGAAAATTCGGCATCTCTGAAACGCTGTTCAGATCTTGACTTGTCGCCGTCTTCCAGTCGGCAAGGGTTGCCTGATCAACGGTTGTCAGTCCGACAAATCCGCCCGTTCCATCAGCTCGCAGATTATTGTAGTCGGAAAGAAACGTACCCGTTGCACTGGAACGAGTGATTGCATAATGCTTTCCGGTTCCTGCACCGTTGCTCCGGGCGTTGTAGAAGTTGTTGTTCATCACCGAGTCTATAGGACTCGCTGACCGGAAATAACAAGAGGTGCTTCCGTTGTTGCCGGTCCCCGGCTCACCGCCAATACGAACCGAGTTATAGAAAACACCCACAGTACCTGATCCTTCGACGGAAATTCCGCGTAAACTCCCGGCCGTACCGGTATGCGATGTCACGCCCGTGGTGTCAAGATAGATGAAGTTGTTGTATATCCTCGAGGGTATTGCGGAAGAAAAGGAGAGCAACCTGAACGCCTTCGTGTTCGGGCTTGTCGCTGATGCACTCGGCGCGATACTATGTATCTTATTGTTGAATGCACGAATGCTCATACTTGTACTGTTTGTATATATCCCGTTGAGCGCTGTTGCGGACGTTCCCGGAAACGGAATGGTGAAATACATTTCATTTCCGGAAATCTCCAGGTTGGAATAGCCAGCCTGACCGTTAATTGCCGCACCATTGGTGGAGGTGTTCTGTTGCCAATCACGGATAACATTGTTGATAATCCTGCAGCCGTCGGAGAGTACGGTGGTGGAGCCGTTGAATGTGACACCCCCCATCGGACGCGACGCGACTGTGGCCGGATCGTTTGCTTCCAGGGTGCAGTTTTCGACTGTATTGTTGTTGTTTGCAATATTGATGGTGTTAATCGTGTTGGGAGCACCGAAGAGGACGGCACCGTTGGTTGTCGTTCCAGTTGATCCGGACGCCTTGATCGTCATCATTCTAAACGTCGTGTTTTGTGTTCCGTCCTGAACAATAATCCCGCCGCCGGCGACTGTGCCTGTATACTCGAGCGTCAGGCTCTGACCACTTCCGATACCGTCGATCGTGACATAGCTTGCTCCGCGTACACGGAATACGAAATTGTTGTTTGCAACTCCTGCACGTGTCAAGGTAATAGCTGCGGAAGCTGCGGGCCTGAGGGTCACGGTATTCGTTGAGCTTGTTCCCGGAATATGATCAATGCGGGCAGTATCCGTTGTTGCGAGCGTGAACCCGCTGAGAATACTGACCGTAATTGGTGCAGAGACACCTTTATCCCGAAGATCCGCAAAAGCGGCTTGCAGCGTTGTGTAATCACCGCCTGCACCGACAGTCTTGTTCGTTGAGATGGGGACAGGCGGTGTAAAGGTGTATGTAGTTCCGCTCGGCAAGAAGCCGGAAATCGCGGCATTGTTCACCGAGTTGTTTACGACTAATCGGGATGCAGTAGCCGGCGAGGCGGGTGTCACGCTGATGAAATGGTTCTGGTTGAGATCCGCCGTCGTGCTCGTGGTTAGCATGTCTGCAAGGCCGATGCTGGCCGTGTAGGTTGCGGTGCCGAGCGACATTGTGCCGTACACAAATTCGATGACATTTGTGGTTTCATACAGCTTGATCTGAAAATTCACATCCGGCGTGGTGTTTCCTGAGATTGCCATCCCTTGAAATTCCACCGTGAGAACGCGATTGGGAGCCGAGCCTGTCACAACGTAATGTACTTGCCCTGAGGGTCCCGTTGCAAGATCGTCCCAAAGGCCGCAGACCATGGTGCCGTTTGAGTGCATTGAATTCGTAAAGAGCAATGCAGTTGTGTTGGTGTTGAATGTGATGAATCCATTGGCCGAGCCTCGGAACTCTGTGTATGGTATCCCGTCGTACACAAAGGTGAAACCTATAGTGGCGTTGACGGCGCCATCGTCGCTTGAGGGCGCGACAAGTTGCGTTGAGCCCGTGATCGGAACATACGTACCTGCCGATTCTGTAAAGGCGTACCCTCCCACCCCGGCTACTGCTGCCGCAGAAAAAAATACAGTCAGCAGGAGCAAACCCAGGATGGAAGTAACGAGTCTAATGGTTCCTCCTTTTTCTTTGTATGCGTGGTTCATATTGCTCTCCAAAGTTAAGATGGTTGGTTGGGTTATATCGTTAAGCTGTATTCGAATTCTTCACTGTTCGTGACTGATTTGGGCGATAATCAAGCAGGCAGATTACGCGCAGATACTCCAACACGCATGAGCGTGCTGAAAAATCGTTTCACGTTACATGCGTGAGGCAATTGACGAAGGGTTCAATGTCCCCATACTAATGAGGTATGCTGCGAATAGACTGTGGAGCAACTATCTATTGATCGAAAGGAACAGTTGTGTCACGTGCAAGCAAATAGTACGGAGGCAAGGGGAAGAGATAGGCGAACGCTTCCGCGTGCCTCTGTGCTGTCAACTTAAAATCCGGTTTTGGATAAGATCATTCTGAAGTGGACTTGTGAGTCGCAAACTTCAGCAACCCATGAGAATATAGCCTAAAGAATTCTCAATTGTCAACAGAAAAGCGGCGCCTTTGAAGAAATTATTGAGAGGCGATAAGCTCAGGTTATTACCTAACCAATATCATGCGCCTTGTGATTGAAATAGGGAATGCTCCGGTTGAATTTTTCAACACCAGCCTGTAGAAATAGACACCGCTCGGAAGCGGGATGGCACTCTGTGAAATGGCATTGAAATCAACCGAGTACATTACTCCTCCCTCCGCGGTATCATTGAACAACGAAGAGACCTCACGTCCCAAAACATCGGACAAGACTATTGATGCGTATGTCGTGTTGGGCACGGAAAACTCGATGCGAGTTGTCGGATTGAACGGATTGGGATAGTTTTGCGACAGTGTGTACGATATCGGAGTCGAGGCGGGGATGTGCAGTACAATGTTCAGATGGATCGGTTCGAAAAGGTGTATCGTTCCGTCCAAATCAATCTGCTTCAATCGGTATGAGAGTGAGCCCGGCGGTATGGGAAGGACCTCAGCAAATCGGTAGTACTGGGGGTGCAGTGTTGTGCCTCGACCCGGAATGAAACCATTTGGTACTGTCACAAAACCGGAGTCAGCAATCACCCGCCGCTGAAGTTCAAAGCCGTAGTTGTTTGTTTCGGATACGGTTCGCCACTCCAGTACTACACTGTCGCCTGTGGCGTTGACACTGCCTGTAAACGACGCGAGTTGTACGGGAACAATTGTGCGAGGGAAGGCAAACAATGCTGTGACCGGCAGATGGTCGGATGCGTTATGGAGCGCGTGTGCGATACTGTCGGGAACGGCGGTATTGGGTAGACGATTTATGGAATCGTTGTAATGATTGCCGTCGTTACCGTATGCCGTGTAACTGGACGTGATGATCCGGTCAGCCATCGTGCTTGAGGTCAGGATGATGTCGAACCGATCATCCAATCCGCCTGTGGCCCCTCCGCCAAAAGAGCGGACACGCGGCGATTGTGTATGGTGTTGGGAGAAGGTAATGCTGTTCCACGTTCCCGTCATGTTCAGCGGATCAAAAGCCCTCCCGGTGTTGATTGTTTCATTCCCAATCAACTTCTGCCATGCTGGCTCGGAACTTCTGTAGATATTGTAGTCACCGACGATAACGAATTGCGTTCCGGCCGGCAGTGAATTGAGATGATCACGTAATATCGTTGCCTCGTCGAGGCGTAACTGTTCGTTGGATGAGCCGCTGCTTGCCTTGAGGTGAACGGAATAAATATGCAGCTCATCGGCGGAGTACTTCGGCCTCACCACATATCCTGCAATGTCGCGCAAGGCGGTGGAAATGTAGGAAGCGCGCACAAAATCCCATGTATCCGTCCGATAAAACAAGCCGTTGTCTGAATCAGGACCGTCGTTGAACGGAACGTGCGCAAACGTTGCCGGTGCAACAAGATCAAGCACAGCGGATTGAAATTCCGACATCCCCGCGGCGCTCGTCATCTCCTGCACAACAAGAATATCAGGGGAAAGCCCGTGCATGACTTTGCGGAATTCAGGATTGCGTGTTGCCGATGTTGACCCGGGGTAGTTCAACAGGTTGTAGCTGGCGATGCGAAGGGTATCAAACTGTTGGGCATGGGAGGGGAAGCCGCCCAGGAGAACAAGCCCGAGGAAAAGGAATCTCCTGCAGACGGCTACACGCCGACTCGTGAGGCGCGTGAAGAGAAAGTGAATACCTGTTTCGATGATACCCCCGACAATGTTGTTGTTCTCCTGTAACTACAACAAATATGCCTTCATGTGATGTTGTTAAGGTCACACCGGTATCATCGGGGCCAACTGTGTCAGTTTCTCCTGTCGTTCAGCGACTCACGAGCGGTGCCATCGTGCATATTCTCAAGAAACATGCTTCGCAGCGTTCTGTATTCACGATACAGATTCAGTGTGTATGAACGGAGAAGTTCCAATTCATCATGTTCCGATAAATCATCAATCGAAACATGCGGACGCCCGTCGCGTCGCTGGATTTCCTTCAGCTTGTTCACCACAAGGGCGTTAAGATGCGGGTCAAGATTGTTGAGATTGCGGAAGTAGTCTCCCATTACCAACTCCTCTAATTTGAAAGATATTGTGTTAGATGTACGTTCCGGGGACGGAACACGAGGAAAGATCATGGGGGACATCTGCCTGTACGATACGCAGGCGTGATTCGTGCGGACAATATACTACGTGTTTCGACGTAGAAATGTAGCGGCGCGCAAACACTTCACACTTTGTGTGAATGTTTCGAATTACGTCAAGCAGATGCCAAGAGAAGTGACGGTATGAGGATATGCACACAGTGGAGCCGTAGGGGAAACGGATCCACTGTGCTGCCGGTAAATTAGTGACGAAACGCGGACTGCTGATTCAGGGTATGGAGATCATTCCCCAGCACACCGTGAGATCCGGTTTCTGCATCTTCAAGACGCTTGAGTATTTTCCAGATTGTGCGCTCGGAGATTTTGATGTTGTGTTTTTCCTGCAGTATTGCTTTGAGCCTGCGCTGACCGAATCCGGTCTGTTCCTTCAAGCGCTTCAGCAATTGCACGCTTGCTTCGGGTGTTGCACTCGGGAAATGATGCGGCCGGCGCGATTGGTCAACCAGGCTTTTTGTATCACTTCCCGATTGACGGTATCGCTTCAGCCACTTATAGAACGTCTTGCGACTGATCCCGAACCGTTTGCACACCTCTTGCGCGCTTCCCGTTTCATCGTAACAAATCATCCAGGCAAGTCGCGGATGTAACGATGAACCCTGCTCGGTTCCATGCGGAGCACGTTCGCTGTTGTCTTTTGTCATAGACCCCACCTATGTTTGTTGATGTTGAGTTTTGGATGCACTACACATCCTTCGTTGTCGAGGCCTCAGCCTGGCAGGGGGGTAGGAATTTGGGGGGGAGATCCAAAACGCCGCTCTCAATAGCCTTACTTCTTGCCTCACACCTGAGACTATCTCACGCGATATGCCAATGTTTCGCTGGTGTAACCGAAGGATGCAATGCTATGCAAAAGGATGGAAAACAGATGCGAAATCAGAGAGAGTATTAGCAGCGGGTCAGACCAAGTATGACTCTCCAGACGGCGCAAGCAATCACCTTTGTCCATCCTACACGTTGCTTGTACATTTTACAACAGTTGTGGCGGGTGGTTCTTGCTGTAATACTCTCACAAGGATCTTGCAGTGGAGGATTTCAGAAATGAGGATTGGTGGAGAGCTGTTAAAAAAAAAGGAGTCCCGAGACATTTTACGGGACTCCAAATCGCGGAGAGGGAGGGATTCGAACCCTCGATAGCCTTACGACTATACTAGTTTTCGAGACTAGCGCCTTCAACCACTCGGCCACCTCTCCGGGCTTGCCGACCATTGAGCGGAATGTTCGGATTCTCAAAACGGGCAGAGTAATGCAGGCCCAATATATGAAACACACAGTCTCAAATCAATTCACACTATCCGACGTGTTCCTCGATGTGATTTTTATGAACAGCGAATTCGACGATCATTGGATTGGCGAGCCGCTCGAAATCTTCGAATCGCATTCTTACCGACTCCGTGTGTGTGCAGGCATTGAACACAATCTCTTTCTGATTTGCGAGGGCTTTGTCAACGATGACAGGCATGCCGTAGAGGTTGCCGAACGGCGGCATTGCCCCGATCTCGCAATTCGGAAACAGGTGGTCGAGTTCTTCTTCAGGAACAAGATGGATGTTGTGTGTTTCCAGCGCATCCCGCAGCTTGCGTTGGTCAATGCGGTAGTCGGCGCGAAGAACAACCAGCCAGCTTTGCATGCCTGCCTTCACGACAAGCGCTTTTGCAGTTTGATTTTCGGGAACATGTGTTGCCAACGCGACATCGTGTGCCGAGAATGCGGGCAAATGGCTGTGAACGCGGAATTCAACCCCGTTGTTTTGAAGGTAGCGGAAGAGCTCATTCGTGGCTGACATGAGAACTCCTTTCTATTAGTCTGATGTAATTGTGTCAATTGTGTTGATGATGTTAAATGATTCCCAGTACCTTGAGTATGATGCCGAATACGCCGGCCGTAATCAGGGTGATAACAAGATAGAATTGCCAGGAGGTTCCTTCCTGTTCCTCCGGTCTTGTCCTGATGTGTGTGATTGCGGCGTTCTTTTCATTTTCTCGTCCTTGCCGTGGTTCATTCTTTGGCTTTTCGGCAACTTCAAACTGTGCGGTGTCATACACCTTCTGCGATTCCGTTTTTGCTTTGATGTGTGCCATGTGTAATCCTCCTGTTCAAGAAGTACAAATACAAAGAAACATCATCCGCTCGATGCACAAATAAGCTGCAACAGGGCGGGTGAATGTCTATTTTGACTATGAAAGAACTGTGACCGACAGCGGCGGCGTGCGAAACAACCGCCGCCTTTCAACAAATCCTATAACAGGGGAGGGGCTCGATCACTCAGGGAGGAAAAAAACAGAATACGAGATGGAACGGAACTCTCCGGCGTGCATGATGTAACACGATGCCGGATATGTCCTGTGCGGAATTCTTCGGATAGGTAATCCGATGAAAATACCAATTGCTTTACCAACGGAACGTGCCGTCGTTGAACAACGGAGGTATTGGAGGATGTGCCGGGAATTTCACGAGGGCTGTCGGCTCGTACCGTGAATGTCGCGGGACCGGAGGCCGAATACGTTGGCACGATGAGATCACACGCTGCAACGTATGAGACCTGCAAATAGAGAAACGCCAGAAGTGCGTACATTATGTTGCCCGTCGTTTTCATCCTACATACACGAAAGTGTCTTTCCCTGAAAAATGCAAGAAGAATTGGTTTGTTGGACTGAGTCACGTACAAGAATGAACGTCGCCTGTTGACATCAGATTCCATCAATTCATATATTGAAAAGCAAAATGCGTGAGCCTGTGTTACGTGAGCACCGCCTGAGAACCGTAACTCGTCACGGCGTCTCCAGAGAAACGTTGTTCTTACACTCACCCCCAATGCCCTGCCGCCTTGTGAATCCATGATCCTCATAATCGACAACTATGATTCGTTCACGTTCAATCTTGTACAGCTTCTCGCTGCAATTCTCCACGATGGCTCCCGGCAGTTGGTTGTGAGGAGAAATGATGAAACCACTCCCCGTGAAATCGAAACTCTCAATCCGGAAAGGATTCTTCTATCTCCCGGTCCCGGAAGGCCGGACAAGGCGGGCGTTTCGGTCGATGTTGTAAAGCAATTCGGGTCCCGGATCCCCATCCTCGGCGTATGTCTTGGTCACCAAGCCATTGGTTCAGCATTCGGCGCAAGAATTGTTCAAGCACCAAGGCTGATGCACGGAAGAACGTCTCAAATCTCCCATGCAAACTCCTCTGTGTTTCTGAATGTCAGGAATCCGTTTGTTGCCACACGCTATCACTCCCTTGTCATTGCGCCTGAAAGTCTGCCGGACGAACTTGAAGTAACCGCAACCACGGATGATGGCGTCATCATGGGCATTCAGCACAAACTATACCCGGTAACCGGCCTTCAGTTCCATCCCGAATCAATTTTAACGGAAGAGGGTGAACGCCTGTTACGCAACTGGTTGGAAGTGAATTAAGTCGGGAAAGCTGTATATTACGGCAATGAAAAAGTGATTCCACGCACCAGGCAGGAGAGTGCATGTTTGTTGTTATGAAGCGTGATGCAACACGCGAGGATATTCAGCAGGTAAGACAAAAGATCGTATCCCTGGGCTTCATACCTCACGAGGTAACAGGTGTGCAGCGTACAGCGATCGCTATCACGGGCAACAAAGGCAGAATTAATCCCGACTTGTTCACAGTCATGTCCGGGGTTGAGGATGCAATTCCCGTTTCCAGGCCGTACAAACTCGCAGGACGGGACACCAAACCCGGCAATACCGAGATTGACGTAGGCGGAGAGGTGATTGGAGGAAGAGAGTTGGCGGTTATCGCAGGCCCGTGTGCAGTGGAAAGCAGAGAACAACTGTTCGCAGCGGCGGAGATTGTTCGTGAGGCGGGCGTGAGGTTTCTCCGCGGCGGCGCATTCAAGCCGCGTACATCGCCGTATGCTTTTCAGGGAATGAAGGAGGAGGGTCTTGTTCTGCTTCGCGAGGTGAAGGATCGAACCGGACTGAAAATCGTTACCGAGGCAAAAGATGTTGTAACCCTTCCTCGTGTGGCGGATGTTGCGGACGTGATTCAGATCGGCGCCCGCAATATGCAGAACTACTCGCTTCTTGAAGCCGCAGGCGACTTGCGCAAACCGGTGATGCTGAAGCGGGGGGTTTCCGCAACCATCGAAGAACTTCTCATGTCGGCCGAATACATTCTCGCCCGGGGAAACAAGAACGTTATTCTGTGTGAACGCGGCATCAGAACGTTCGAGCCGTACACCCGCAACACGCTCGATCTCAACGCCATTCCCGTTATCAAAAAAATCTCACATCTCCCCATTGTCGTCGATCCCAGCCACGGCATCGGTATGTGGGATGGCGTTTCCGCGATGGCACTTGCCGGAGTTGCAGCCGGCGCCGACGGACTTCTGATTGAAGTACATCCCAACCCTGAATCAGCGCTTTCGGACGGCGCTCAAGCGTTGAAACCTGAACGCTTCAGAGAGTTGATGGAACGTGCCCGCATGGTTGCCGCCGCAGTTGACCGGACCATCGGCGCGGAGGTGACACAATAAAAAACACCCGACTCCAACAAGCAGTCGGGTGTTTCATTTCCCGCGCTCCGGCTCCCACCTCTACCGGAGGCCGTTACTTCGTTTCATGATTCTACACGACTGTCCAGTTCACCGTGACTGTAAACGGCTTGCCGTTTGACTTCAGTGTTCCGTGGAAGACAATAACCCACTGCTGTCCTCCTTCGATCCCAACGTACTCATTGATTTCGAAAGTCACTCCCTTTGGAAACAGGTGTGTGGGGTCGCCATTGGTAACCGTATCCGTGAAGTTTTGGGCCGGGAAATGCAAATCGACCTTGGCCAACAATACATCCTCGCTTGGCGTTGCGACGATGATCATGCCCTGCGTGCCGGAATGAAGTCCCATTGAAAACGTGACGTTCGCCGGAGTTTCGTTTCCTGGATTGGTGGAAAGCGGGTTGTCCGAGTTCTTCTTGCTGCATCCGGCAAGCACAAGGGCAATGCCGAACAACACCAACAACATCGTTTGTTTCATAGTAGTACTCCTGAGGGTTGTGATGATTGGGTTCGTTGATTTGTGGACTTCTACGGGAGGGTTGAGGTGGAGTTACTGCGGTCGCGCTACATGATGATGTGGGGGGAGAACATGCTGGAGCGATTGCAGCCCTCCAATGGAATCTCGTTACATTTTTTCTTATTCTCAAATACACAAAAACTTCAATTACAGTCCACCCACATCAGCTTTGTCACACATTAGAGTTCGCTTCGCTCCAAGTCCAACAGGCTACCTGCACGTCGGCGGTTTGCGAACCGCCCTCTACAACTATCTCTTTGCGCGTCAGCAAAATGGCGCGTTCATTCTCCGCATAGAAGATACCGATCAATCGCGCTACGTTGAGCATGCCGAAGAGAATCTCATCGCGTCGCTGAAGTGGGCTGGGCTTATGTGGGATGAAGGACCGGATCGCGGCGGTCCGAAAGCTCCCTATCGTCAATCGGAGCGGCTCGCGTTGTACCGTGAGTATGCCCTGAAGCTCGT